>CAMFFO010000005.1 GCA_945949735.1 uncultured Clostridia bacterium
CGAGCCAGTGCGCACACTGGCGTGGCAATCCCCCGGTTAGATGGGAAATGTACCGAAAAGTACCCGGAAGAATGGGAGTCGCCTCGATTTTTGGTGGTAATCGTTACCTGGTTTCATTCAACCGGGGGATTGCCACGACCAGTGTGCGCACTGGTCTCGCAATGACAGCATTTTTTCAAACAACAATTTACCTTCTGGCTTCCACTCATTTTCGCGCGGTATCGGTTGGATACCGTGCTTTTTATTCCCTGGGGGCTTGCGGGGGAGGGGGATTGCTTGTATAATATACCCAGTTTTTCAAGGAAGTCGGTTGAAGCTATGGAAACAGCGGCGCTGCTGAGAAGCAGGAAGAGAAAAAACAATACGGTCATTGCAGTGATGGCGCTTGCGGTGCTGATCCTGGCCTCCGCGTGCCTGTTTGCGGGTTCTTCCCGGATGAGCTTCCGGGACTGTGTGGATGCCTTGCTGGGAACCGGCCCGGCGGCCAATGTGCGCATCCTGTGGAATATCCGGGTGCCTAGGGTGCTGGCCGCAGTGATCGCCGGGGCGGGACTGGCGGTATCCGGCCTTATGATGCAGACGGTTCTCAACAATCCCATGGCCTCCCCCTCCACACTGGGGGTGTCCAATGCCGCCGTATTCGGCGCGAATCTGTCCATCATCGCCTTTGCGGGGGGCTTCCTCTCCACGGGGAACAATCTGTCGAATTTTACCGTGGGGGCCAATCCCTACGCCACCAGCGCCATGGCCTTCCTGTTTGCGGCAGTATCCACACTGCTGATCCTGGGGCTCTGCACCGTCCGCTCCTTTTCTCCCAACGTGGTGGTGCTTTCCGGTATGGCCATTGGGGCGGTCTGGACGGCGGCAACCACGATTCTGCAGTTTTACGCCACGGATGTGGGGATTTCTGCCGCGGTGGTGTGGAATTTCGGAGATTTGGGCCGGGCCACCTATCGGACCGACGCCATTATGGCCGGGATCACGGGGACGGGGGTCGTGCTCTTCCAGCTCCTTTCCTGGCGGCTCAACGCCCTGCTCAGCGGGGAGGCGGCGGCCAAGACCATGGGCATCCGGGTGGAGTGGCTGCGGTTTCTCGTGATGCTGACCGCCTCGCTGATCACAGCGGTTTGCGTATCCTTCCTGGGGGTCATCGGCTTCGTGGGCATCATCTGCCCCCATGTGACCAAGCGGCTGCTGGGCCAGGATCATCGGGTCAGCACACCCGTCACCGCCCTGTCCGGGAGCATGCTCCTGCTGGCGTCGGATACCTTTGCTAGGAGCATGGGCGGCGGCTCCGCTCTGCCGGTGGGGGCGATCACCTCTCTGCTGGGTGCCCCCTTCTTCCTGAGCATCATCTTTTCCCGAAAGGAGAATCGCCGATGCTGAGTGTGGAGAATGTGACCTTTCGCTACAACCGGCAAGGGCCGGATGTGCTGCGGGGCGTGAACCTGGAGCTGAAGCCCGGGGAAATCGGCATTCTGCTGGGCCGGAACGGCTCCGGCAAAACAACCCTGTTCCGGAACATTCTGGGCATCCTGAATCCCCGCAGCGGCGTTATCCGCTTTGAGGGGGAGGATCTTCGCACCCTCTCCCGGGCCCAGCGGGCCAGGCGCATCGCTTATGTGCCCCAGGATATTCGCTTCGGAGCCCTGAGCGTGTTCGATTCCGTGCTGATGGGCCGGGTCGCCTACTTCGGGATGAAGGCCGGACAGGCAGACTACCTGGCTGTGGAGAGAATTCTGCGGGATATGGGCCTGGAGGATTTTGCTCAGCGGAATGTGGAGGAGCTTTCCGGGGGAGAGCGGCAGAAAATTGCCGTGGCCCGCGCCATGGCCCAGGAACCGAAGCTCATGGTGTTTGACGAGCCAACGGGAAACCTGGACATCGCCAACGAACAGCAGATCATCCGGGAGGCCAGGCGTCTGGCCCGGGAGAAAAACATCGCCATCCTCAGCTCCCTCCATGACCTGAACCGGGCCATGGAGTTCGGGGATCGGTTCTTCTTCCTGAAGGACGGTGTGGTGAAATACACCGGGGGAAGAGAATGCTTCCGGGAGGATGTGCTCCGGGAGATCTTTGATATTGATGTGAAAATCGCACAGGTGGACGGGCAGCCGGTCATTCTGCAGAAACAGGAGGTAAGAATATGAAAAAAGGAATTGCGCTGCTTCTGGCTCTGGCCCTGGTACTGAGCCTGGGCGCCTGCGGAGAAAACACGGCGGCGACCACCGAAAACCGGGCCCCGACCACTGGAGAGACCGAAACCTCCGCTGTGACGGAGGAACCCACGCAGACTGCGGAGGTTACCGTGACCGATATGATCGGAAGAGAAGTCACCATCATTCCCGGCAGCTACAGCCGGGTGGTCTGCATCGGCGCGGGGGCGCTGAGAATGTACAGCTATGTGGGGGATATGAACCTGCTGTGCGGCGTGGAGGACATCGACAACCTGTCCCTGGAGGATCGGCCCAGGATGTTTGACGCGGTGGCGCGGCCCTATGTGCTTGCCTACGGCGAACTGCTGCGGGAGCTGCCTTCCTGCGGCGTGGGAGGCCCTCAGGCACAGACTGCCGAGGCGGAGAAGATCCTCTCCTGCAACCCGGATATCGTAATCTCGGAGTACGAGGATGTGGAGAAGGAGGACGCCCTCCAGGAGCAGTTGGGGATTCCGGTGATTACCCTGAAGGCGGGGCCCGGAGGCGTGTTTGACGACGCCTTCGCGGGCTCCATGAACCTGCTGGGGCAGATATTCGGACGGGAGGCCCGGGCGGCAGAGCTGGTGGCCTTTGTGAAGGCGGAGACCGCGGAAATCTCAGAAAGAACCGCGAAAATCGCGCCGGAGGATCAGCCCGGGGTGTACATCTGCGGCCTGGGCAACTGGGGCACCACCAACCACCTGATGACTGCCCAGGACTACGTTTCCTTTGAAATCGCCAATGTCCGCAATGTGGTCACGGGGCTTTCCGCCCCCGGCATCCAGTCCATTGAGGCGGAGAAGTTTGTCGCCCTGGGGGAGGATATGGACATCCTGATCCTGGATGCCGCTGCCGTGAAGAACATCGCGCCTCTTTACAAGGAGGACCCAACCCTGTTCGACACCTGCAGGGCCTGGCGGGAGGGAGAGGTCTATCTGGAGATGGCCTACAACGCCTACTACACCAACTATGAAATCGCGCTGCTGAACACCTGGTTTGTGGCCAAGACCGTATATCCGGAGCTGTTTGCGGACATCGACCTGACGGAAAAGACAAACGAGGTCACGAGGCGTTTCCTGGGACAGGAGCTGGCGGAGGCAATTTTTGCCTGCCCCTCCAGCTTCGGCGGGTATCAGAAGGTGGATACGGCCAGCTTCTTCGGCTAAGGACGTCATCGTATTCTTTGACCGCTGCGCTCCTGCCCGGGACGCGGAAATGGGGAAGAGCGACTGAATCATCAGCACGATTCCCGACAATGCGGAAATCGGTGCGGGGATGGACATTCCGGATGTGGCCTGCGGCACCGGCGTGAAGCGGGAGAAAACCGGGGGAGCCGGGCACACCCACTCCCATGCCGAGCCCGGGCAGGGGACGCCTATGGAGGAGCTGCTTGCCCTGATGCAATTCATGATCAGCTGCAACAATGCCCACGCCCAGGAGCCTGCGGAGCCGGCCGACCGGCTGCAAACCGCCGGAAAACGACGGGCCTGCCAGCGGATCATGGATACGGCGGCGGATTATGACAGGGCCAACGCCCAGCTTGACGCGGTTGCGCGGGAGCTCAGCGAGGAAGCAGAAAAACAGGGACGATCAGAAGCGCGGGCTTCTGATCGTTTTCTGCGTTTACGGGGGTTGCTGTTGAGGAAGATAAATTGGTGTTTAGCGCACTAAAAAAGAAGCTGTCATTGCGAACCAGTCCGCAGACTGGTGTGGCAATCCCCCAACAATTCAGAACGGTTTGTTAGGGCGTTTGTCCGTTTTCTGTACATTTTCCCACTAACCGGGGGATTGCCACGACCAGTGTGCGCACTGGTCTCGCAATGACAGCATTATTATTCAAATACCAATTTATCTTTTTCCCATTTCAAAAAAGTGTTTTTCGTGTTTCATTCGTACTATAGGAAACCACCAAAGAAAGAAGGGAAGCGGATGCGGGAGGAGGCTATGGCGCGTGCCATTGGAAACCGGGACGAGGAGGCCCTGGGGTTTGCGATGGAGAAATACGCCCATTTGCTGTGGCCCATCGCGGCGGCGGTGCTGAAGAATGTGGGCAGCGACCAGGATGTGGAGGAATGCGTGGCGGATGCCTTTATCTATCTGTGGGAGCATCCCGGCAATTTTGATCCTGCCCGGGGAAAGCTGAAAACCCTGCTGTGTATTCTGACCCGTTCCCGGGCCATTGACCGGTACCGGGAGCTAAGCCGCAGAAACACCATCCCTCTGGAGCAGGCGCTTTGCGGCGGCGGACTGTGCGCCCAGGAAGCCCTTGCGGAGGAGGAAACCCGCAGCGAGCTGCGGCAGCTGCTGCAGACGTTGGGGGAGCTGAACCGGGAGATTCTGGTGCGGAGGTTTTACTATGACCAAAAGCCCCGGGAGATTGCCCTGGCTACGGGCTTGACGGTGACCCAGGTGAACAATTCCCTGTACCGTTCCAAGCGCCAGCTTCGGCAGGGTCTCGCGGAGAAAGGAGTCGGGGTATGAACGCAATGACCAACGAGAATTTCCACAATATCTGCCGGATGGTGGAGCAGAAAACCGGCGTGCACCTGGGAAATGACCGGACGCCGGAGCGAAGGCGCCCGGCACGCCTGATTCCGGTGCTGGCGGCGCTGATGCTTCTGGTGCTGTCCATGACGGCTTCGGCGTACAAGCTGTTCACGCCCATGAATGGGGATGAGCTGGCTCTTGGCGGCACCTACGAAGGAAACGGTATCATTACGGTGTGGGTGGAAAACGGTTCGGACAAATATCTCCGGTTCCAGGAGCAGCTGAAGGTGATGGACTGGGAAAACAGCCGGGAGCTTGCCGGGCTGGGCGGCAAGGTGATTTTCCGCAACACGGTATTCCCGCCCCACTCCAGCGGAGCCATGACCCTGGATTTAAGCGGAGCGTACGATGTGGAGCTTCTGGAGCGGGAGATTGCCAGGGTGAATCTGTACCTGGTGCTGACGAACTTCGATTTTCAGTTTGGCCATGACTGGATTTGCTTCATCCGGTTCCCACAGGAGGGTACAAAATGAGAAGGAGAAAGGCAGCGGCCTGGATTCTGATTGCCGCCTTTTTGCTGGCGTGGGTTACGGTTCCCGCCCGGGCGGCATCCTCTTCGGAAATCAGGAAACAGATTCAGGCCCTTCAGGAGCAGAAGAAGGAAATTGAAACGCAGATTGCCCAGGTAAAGGCGGAATATCAGGGAAACCGGGATGAAATCGGGGAGCTGATGGCCCGAAAGCAGGTGCTGGACCAGGAGGTGAACCTGCTGGCCGCCGGAATCCGGAACCTGAATGAGCAGATTCTGGCCTACAGTGTTCTGATTGCCGACAAACAGGAGGAGCTGGACCGGTCCCAGGAGCGGTATGAGGACTTGAGGGAGCAAAGCAATCAGCGCATCCGTGCCATGGAGGAGGAAGGCAGCGTCAGCTACTGGGAGGTGGTGTTCAGGGCAGCCAGCTTTTCCGATCTGTTGGACCGGCTGAACATGGTGGAGGAAATCGCCGCCTCCGACAACCGGCGGATTCGGGAGCTGGAGCAGGCGGCCCTGGAGGTGGAGCAGGCGAAGGATGCGTTGGCCCTGGAGAAGGAGGGACTTGAGGATACAAAATCGGAGCTGGACCGGGAGCAGGCGGAGCTGGAAGCCAAACAGCAGGAGGCGGATGCCCTCCTCCAGGAGCTGCTGGCCAAGGGAAGGGAACTGGAAGGGCTATGGGAGGAGTACGAAGCCCAGGAGGCGGACTTCCTGGAGCAGATCGCCGCGAAGCAAACGGAATATGACGCGGCCAAACAGGCGGAATGGCTGGCGTACATGGCGACCTATGTTCCGCCTACCACCCAGGCTGCCCAGGATGCTGGCGGTCAGAGCAGCGAAGCTGCCGGCGGGACAACGCCCCAGAATCCCGGCTCCTCCGCCTGGCTGGTTCCCTGCAGCTACACCATGCTCACCAGTCCCTTCGGAAACCGAACGGCGCCTCTGGCGGGGGCTTCTACATACCATCAGGGGGTTGACCTGGGTGCTCCCAGGGGCACGCCCGTTTACGCCTCCCGACCGGGGATCGTGGCCGTGGCGGGGTACAGCAATTCCGCGGGCAACTATGTGCAGATCAATCACCAGGACGGATTTTCCTCCATCTATATGCACCTGGACACCTACTGCGTGTCCTCAGGTCAGGTGGTCAGCGGGGGACAGCAGATCGGTACGGTAGGCACCACCGGAATCTCCAAGGGATATCACCTGCATTTCGGGATTTCCTACAACGGGGCCTATGTGAATCCGTGCAGTTATGTAAACTTAGGATGACGCGGAGTATTTCCTGGACAGAATTGGAAAGGAAAATTGGTGTTTGCCTCTCTGCCTCAAACTTTTCTGTCATTGCGAGACCAGTGCGCACACTGGTCGTGGCAATCCCCCGGTTAGAGGGGAAATGTATCGACAATTGCCCTACAGAACGGGGAAACGTTGCGATTTCTGGTGGTAATCGTTACCTGGTTCCATTCAACAGGGGGATTGCCACACCAGTGTGCGCACTGGTTCGCAATGACAGCAAGTATTCGACAAACACCAATTTGTATGCGCAATTGGAGTTTGAAAAAGGGCGCGCCGCAAGGAATTTTGCGGTGCGCCCGATTTGGTATGATTATTTTTCCGGAGGCAGGAAGTTTTCGAAAATGGGAATCCAGCCCTCTTTGGCGGCTTCCTCGAATTCCTGGGGGGTGCGGATGGTCCAGCTGACACCCTGGATGCCCCAGAGGCGGCGGCAGAGGAAATTGCTCAGTGTTTTCCGCGCCTGGTAATCGTAGGCAATGAAGTCCGGCAGGGTGCGGAAGTTCAGCAGGTTGTAAGTCAGCGCGAATTTCAGGAGGAAGGGCAGGGGGGTATTCCCCTTGAGGTAGTTCTCGGAAAGCTGTCCCCGGATGATGTCCGGGCGGCGCCTGCGGAGCCAGTCAATGCACCGGGGGTCAAAGGACTCCATGCACCAGGGGCCGGAGTAGCCCTCCATGGCGGCCACGGCGGCCTCACAGAGCGCCGCGTAATTGTCTCCGTCGGGCTTCAGCTCGATGATCAGGGGGGCCTTCCCGGCAAAAAGCTCCAGAACCTGGGGGAACAGGGGGATCACTTCCTGTGTACCTTCCAGGGGATAATCCGACAGTTGGGCGGAGGACAGCTCCTCCACCTTGCCGGGCTTGCCGGTGGTGCGCTCCAGCTTGGAGTCGTGGATCACCGCCAGACCCCCGTCCGTCAGCAGATGCAGGTCCAGCTCAATGCCGAAGCCCGCCTCCAGAGCAGCCCGGAAGGCGGCCATGCTGTTTTCCGGGACGCCGGGGGTATGGAGCCCCCGATGGGCATAGCGCCAGCGGCGAAGCTCCGGCAGTCCCGGATGGCCGGTTCTGCCCCGGAGGGAAAAAAGATAAAGAAGAATCAGAAGAAGGATGATTCCAATGACGATCAGCATGATTTAATCCTCCACATCAAAGGCTTCCAGCCCCTTTTTCACTGCCACCCGGTTGTCCCCATGACGGACAAAGCCCATGGTGAGGAAGGAACCGAATACGAAAATGGCCGCGTAGGGGAAGAGCGCCTTGTAATCCACATGGTTCATCAGCCACCCGGCCACAATGGGGGTCATAATCTGGGCGGACATGGAGAAGGTATAGTAGAGGCCTGTGAACTTGCCGACCTCGCTTCCCTTGCACATCTCCACCACCATGGGCAGACTGTTGACGTTGATGGCCGCCCAGGCGATGCCCACCAGCACGAAGAGAACATACAGCACCGGGCTGAAGGCGCTGCTCACAAGCGTATAGGCAAAGGCGGCGAAAAAGCTGCAGCTGAGCAGCAGAGTGCCGAAACGGATGGTTTTCCGGCGGCCGATGCGGCTGGCCACGCCTCCCACGGGGATGTAGCTGACGATTGCGCCTGCCGTGGCGATGGTAGTGCAGGTGTTAGCCTGGCCCAGGCTCATGTTCCAGGTGTTCTGGGCGTAGACCGAGAACCAGGTGGTAATGCCGTTGTAGCCGATGAACCACAGGGCGATGGAGCACAGCAGGAAGGAAAGGCTCCGCTTGACCTCCCGGGGGAGGACTTCGCCGTTTTCCGTGGCCTGGGTCAGGTTGTCCTCCGGGTGAGCCTGCTCGTAGCGCTGCTGCTGGGCCACCAGCCTGGGCTCGTTGACAAGGAGCATGAGAACGGCCAGAGCCGCCAGCATGATGCCGCTCACAATGGCAAACAGGGGCAGATAGCTGATGTAATGGTCACTCTTGGTTTTATACAGGAAGGTGGTGACAAGCAAATAGAGAATGCCGCCCACCGCTCCCATCAGATTGATGATGGCGTTGGCTTTGGAGCGAAGGGGCTTTGGGGTCACATCGGGCATCAGGGCCACGGCGGGGCTGCGGTAGGTGCCCATGGCAATGAGCAGCAGGCCCAGTACGGCGACAAAGGCCGCCAGCTTCCCGGGGGAAGGGGAGGCGTGGAAGCTGTCCGCCAGCATGGGAAGCCCCATCATCAGCACCACGGCGCTGAGGGTGCCCACCAGAATGAAGGGACGGCGGCGGCCCAGGCGGGATTTACACCGGTCGGAGATCCCGCCGAATAACGGCAGCAGGAACAAAGCCAGCACATTGTCCGCCGCCATAATCGCGCCGGAGAGCGTCTCGTTCATGTGGAAGGTGTTGGTGAGGATCAACGGGATCAGGTTGTCGTACATCTGCCAGAAGGCGCAGATGGACAAAAACGCGAAGCCGATCAGGACGGTGCGCTTGGTGTTCAGTTTCATAGAATGCCTCCGTTCATTCAGTATGCGGTCAGCGAAGCGGGATTGAGAACAGGTTGCGCTGCTGCGCAGGCCGCCTTTTCCTGACTATTGTAGCCCGTTGGCGCGTGCATTGCAAGATGTTTTGAACAGGAAATTTGTGTGGAGGGGAACGTTTCTGCGCAGGAGGATCATTCGGTGGTTGCGGGGCTAAAAAGGAAACTGCCGCTGCGAACGAACCCTGAACAGCAACGTCCAGCGTGCCTGTATGGGGCTGTGAAAAGGTGTGTGATCCTGAATGGCCGGTATCATGCAGGCACGGAAAGCGGGCGTCGGATGCCCGCATCGGATGAAACTGGGGAGAGCCTGTACGCGGATGACTTCTGAATGCCGGGCGGAGTTTCCCAATACGGCTGAAAGGCCGAAGAAAACCGCCCCCTTTTCCCGCAAAAATGGGCCCCGGGGCTTCCTCTGCTTATCGAATGAAGCCCTGGGGCCTTCCTATTGCCCTATGACAAAGCACATCCCCCTGCACGGCAGGGGGATGTGTCGTTTTCTTCAGCATACGAGCCCTGAAAGCGGGAGTCAGGCCTGTTCCGGGGACAGGTATTTCTTCAGGGTGGCACGAACGGCGCCGGCGCCGGCCAGTTCTGCCAGGAAAATCTCCTCAATCTTATCCGCCAGACCGGCCTGCACAAGGTCAAGCCCGAAAATCACCTGGTTGGACAGAATATTGCGCAGCTGCCCATGATAGCTCTCGGGATGCCCAGCCTGGATGCCGGACAATTCTGCCTGCAGCTCCTCCTTCATGGGATCGGGGGAAACCTCCATCGGCTGCAGTTGGTCGTCCACACCCAGGAGGTATCGCAGCCAGCCTGCCAGCGCCAGCGGGATCGCAGTCAGGCTGCTGAGAGACTTTCCGGCGTCCAGGTAGTGCTTGAGTGTCTCGCCAAAGCGGATGGAGACCTTCTGAGAGGTGTCTGTTGCGATTCTCTGGGGGCTGTCCGGCATAAAGGGATTCGGGAGCCGCTCCGTTACGACCTCGTCCAGAAACGCCTTGGGGGAGAGGATGCCCGGATCGACCACGACGGGCAGACCCTCCTGATAGCCCAGGATCTGAATCAGCTTCACAATGTCCGGGTCCTTCATTTCCTCGCAGACCAGCGTGTAACCCAGCATACAGCCGTAGACGGACATGGCGGTGTGCAGAGGGTTCAGGCAGGTCATGACCTTCATGGCTTCGGACTTGTTCACGGTGTCCCGATCGCCGAAAATGACGCCGGCCTTCTCCAGCGGGGGCCGTCCGTTGGGGAAATTGTCCTCGACCACCAGATACTGGGGGCGTTCCGCATTGACAAACGGGGCGATAAACGTATTCTTTGAGGTGACGATGGGCGTCATGTTCTCAAGGCCCATGGATTCCAGCATACGCTGAACCGTATTGGACGGACGGGGAGTGATCTTGTCGATCATGCTCCAGGGGAAGGATACCCGGGAGGGATCGGACAGATAGGACAGGAAACCGGCGTCGGCAAAGCCCCGGGCTTCCCACGCCTTTGCCACCTCCATTACACTGGAAAACAGCTTTTCGCCATTGCGCGAGCAGTTGTCCATGGACACCACTGCCAGCGGAGCTGCGCCGGTCTGATAACGGTGCAGCAGCAGCGCGGTCAGGATGCTCATCGCGTGGAAACAGGAGGAGGGGCCGTTTTCAAAATCCGCCGCGGCAACGGGCTGAAGGCTTCCGTCCGCCCGGTGGAGGGCATAACCCTTTTCCGTGATGGTAAAGCTGACCAGCTGCAGTCCGGGATCAGAGAAGATACGGCGCAGCCGGGCCATTTGGCCGTCGTCGCGGGCGTCGGCCTTGAGCCCCTCCGCTACGGCGGACATTACCTCGCAGGAAACCGTGGCGTCGGGATTCAGAGTGACATTCATCGTCAGATTGTCGTAGGGCGTGTAGATTTTGTCAATGATGTCAAAGTCAAAGGTATCCACCGCGATAATCCCTTTTTCTGCCAAGCCCGCGTTCAGCAGGGTTTGCTGAAGCTGGGCGATAAAGCCGCGGAAAATGTTTCCGCTGCCGAAATGCACCCAGATGGGCGCGCTGCGGGTCTTTTCCGCCATGGCAGCGGCATCATATTTTGGCAGCGTGATTCCCTTGGCAGTCCACGGGGTGGGGTCGAGCAGACCACGATAGGAAAGTTCCATAATGTTTCTCCTCCTTTTATTCCGCCGCGCGGTCTCTTGCTTTCCAGAGGCCAAGCGCGGGTGTTCCTACGAAATAGATCTCCTCTCCGTCCGGAAGCGTATTCCAGCCCTCGCGGAGGAGCGCCGGGTCATACCGCCGGGCGGTGGTTTCGTAATCGGCCCATTGGAAGCCGACCGATTCGATATCCTGCCTGGAAAGGTTTTCGGGCCTGGTGGCGTAGGTGATGCGGAAACGGCCGTCAGAAGAACCCTGCATCAGGTGCGCCGCGCTCATCTCCATCCGGTCAAAGGCCCCTTTGCGGTAAAGCTCCAATATGGCATCGGTGCCTCGGTAACCGTACCTTCGGGTCATGGCGTCGGTCTCGCTGTTTTCTCCAAATCCGCGGATTCCGGGGGCAAGTACCACCAGTTCGCCTCCGTCGGCTACGGCCATGCGGGTCCGGTAGATCCCCTTGTTTCCGACCCAGGTGGTTTTAAACTCGTCGGGATCCATGTAGACGACGACCTTTTTCGCCCTGCGATCCAGGTAGGTAATATTCTTCGACTGGGACAGGGCCGCTGCCAGCTCAAAGGGCTTGCGGCTGGAGCCGGAAAACACGCCATGGAGGCACACGCGGCCGTTTTCGCGGGTCGTGACCGTCTGCGTGTAGACAACGGGGATCTTCCCGTCGATAAATTTCCGCTGCGCGTAGTCATAAAGCTGACGGGCGGGGCTGTCCGTCACACCCAGGGCATTTTCAATGCCGCAGATGGCGCTGAGCATATGGGATTTGTTGATCATGGATCGGCCCCCGAGGCCGACGAACAGGTTTTTGCTGTAATTGGCCATGCCGACCACCTCATGGGGGACGACCTGGCCGACGGAGAAAATCACGTCAAACCCCCCGTCCACCAAAAGGTGATTTACTTCCACCTCAACGGCCTCGGAATAGAGTCCGCCGCTGATGCGGCGCGTTTCCTCCGCCGGGATCTGCCCGAGTTGGACGGTATCCGTCTGCCAGTGATGGATCAGAAAGCATGAGGGAGGAATTTCATCTCCGAACATTCGCAGACGTTCCTCCTCACTGACCGGCATATGGGTTCCCAGGGCAGGAATGATCCGGACAACGCTCCGGGAGGAGAATTCCCGGTAGAGCAGCTTCGTGATCTCACCGGCCATGGAGTGAAAGCGTGTGAAGTCGGGAGGAATGATCAGTACCGATTTGGCGTTGGGGAACTGGCTGGCGACAGCCGCTACATGAGCCGCGAGCGCATCCGCTCCGATACCAGAAGGGGATTGCGTATAAATCTCATTCATCGTCATTTCCTTATGTGCTTATCGGGTTAACTCAGCAGGGCGGAAAAGCGGTGTTTGCCGGAATGATATCGTAGGGGCGGCTATTAGCCGCCCGCAGCCTTCCGGTTCCGACAGCACTGCGTTCTGACGGAAATACATAAGAATTGGAACGTCCCGGGCGGCTGATAGCCGCCCCTACGGTGGCGTTTGCGATCTTTCAGACACCAATTTATCTGGAAGCTGAGTCAAGCCGATTAGCATTTTTCCTTAAAATGTCAGGCTGCGTTTTTCTGCTGCCGGGACGCTCCGCACCTCCGGAGGGGGAGAAGGATGTTCCGGTCAGATGCTGTGATAGACGGACATATGAATATCGCTGCTTGCGTGGGAATGTAAAGATGTATACATCAACAGAATACCACAAAGAAGGAAAATGTCAATTTCCTTTTCTAAAAATGATATAATGATTCAAAATATCAATCGAAAAGCTGGAATATCATCCAAAACAAAGCCGGGAAAAAGAAATAAGATATGGTCATAAAATACAAACGGAGCTCTGAAAATTTGTGAAAAAGTAGATATTGAATTAGAAGGCAATCTGGTATCCTTATGTTGTATACAAGATGTATCCTATTTAGGGGCGGGAGGTGGAGTTATGCCCCGGGCGGGCTTGAAGCAGAAGGCATATCGGGAGATCCGTCAACGGATCGTGGGTGGAGAATTCATACCCGGCACCGTCCTGAGCGAATCCGGATTGGTGGAGCTGGTTGGCGTCAGCCGCACGCTGGTTCGGGAGGCGCTTTCCTGCCTGGAGCAGGAGGGGCTTGTCCGGATCATTCCCAAATGCGGCATTGCGGTGAAGAGCCTGAGCGTACAGGAGATCAACGCGCTGTTCGAAATGCGGACAATCCTGGAGCCTTATGTCATCCGCAGATATGCCGACCGAATCCCCAGGGATCAGCTTCTGTCCACCTGGCGCGCAATGGAGCGCGCTTATATGGAATCCGACGCGGAGGAACAATACAGGCTGGACGCGCAGCTGCACAGACTGATCCATGAGAGCGCCGCCAACCCCTATATCAACAGAATCATGGAACAGGCCGTGGTGGAAAACACGCGGATCCGCGCGCTGATGGGAACCATTCCGTCCCGCCTGAAGGACTCCTATGAGGAACACCGGAGCATTGTGGAGGCGCTTCTGGCAGAACGCTGTGAGGATGCCGCCGCCGCGATGGAAGCCCATCTGAGAATTGCCCATCAGCTCGCGCTGCAGAAACTGCTGTAGCCAATGCCGCGGGCGACGGCTCACGACAGCGCGCCCTTCCGCTGACCTGCCCGGTTCCCCCGGGATCGGCGGAGGTGGGGCCGCAAGGAAAACAAAAGGAAAGAAAGGATTGATTTCATGGCATTTTTGACCTGCGATTTTTTCTCCTATCAGCTGGGAATGGACATCCCGATGAATGTTCTGCTGCCGGAAAAACGGCAGGAGAAGCCTGTTTTGAAGCCCGACGCGAAATACAAGGTGCTGTATCTTCTGCATGGGCACAGCGACGACCACAGCGCATATATCCGAAAAAGCGTGATCGAGCTGCTTGTGCGTCGGTACGATGTGGCGGTGGTTATGCCGGAGGCACACAGGAGCGGGTACGGCAATTCCACACATGGGCATCACTATTACGACTATATCATGGAGGATGTTCTGGTTCAGGCGCCGAATTTCTTCCCGATCAGCACAAAACCTGAGGACACCTACATCGCGGGCTTGTCCATGGGAGGCATGGGGGCCATGCGGTTCGCGCTGAACAATCCGGGAAGATTTGCCGGTGTTGGCTGTCTGAGCGCAGGTGTCCGCACGAAGGATACGGGTAAGGGTATGTTCACCTCGGAGGACTTTGCGGTGAATGCCCGGCGCACGGCGGACAGCACGCCCAGCGCGGATCTGGTTGCGCTTCTGCAGGAGCTGGACCGGAAGGGCGGGATGCCGGGGGTAAAATTCTTCCACGAATGCGGGACGGATGATCCTTTGTATCCCGGGTATGTGCTGCTTCGCGACACGTTCCGCTCGCTCAAAGGCGACTGGGATTATACCTGCGATGAGCGGCCCGGGAATCACAACTGGGACAACTGGAATTATTATCTGCCCAAAATGCTGCAGTGCTTCGGCCTGATTCCGGAGGAAAACGGGACCGACAACAGAAAAGTTCTGTTCTGAGGAGGGTATGGTATGGCTTTTGTTCAATGCGATATTTTTTCTTACCAGCTGGGGATGGATACGGAGCTGACACTGCTGCTTCCGGAAAAACGCCAGCAGCGGCCCTGCGACCGCTCCAACGACCGGCATAAAGTCCTTTACCTGCTGCACGGGCACAGCGATGACCACACGGCGTATATCCGCAAAAGCCTGATCGAGCTTTTGGTGCGGGACAGGGATCTGATCGTGGTCATGCCGAACTGCCACCGGGGAATGTATACCGACGGCGTGTATACCCACCGCTATTTCAGTTATGTGGCGGATGAGCTTCCGGTGGTGGTGGCAAATCTGTTCCACGGAAGTACGAGACCGGAAGATATGTACATTGCCGGAATCTCCATGGGAGGTTACGGCGCCGCGAAAATCGGAATGAACCGTCCCGGGAATTACGCGGGCGTGGGCATCCTCTCCGGAGGTATGGACATGGAAGAGAACCTGATGGAACAGACGGAGCTGCCCTTCGCGGTTCCGGATATGATGAGGAACATTTTCGATGTTTTCGGAAGCCGGGAGAGATTCCACGGCTCGGATGACGATTTGTTCGCGCTGCTTCAAAAGCGGGACGCGGAGGGCGGCTTTACGCCGAAAATCTATCATGCCTGCGGAACGGAGGATTTCCTCCATGGGCAGAATCTCAAATTCCGCGACGCGGTTGCCGCCTGCGCCGGGAAATGGGATTACACCTATGAAGAGGGCAGGGGATGCCATGACTGGGATTTCTGGAATACATATCTGCCCCGTATGCTGCGCTGCTTCGGGCTGATCGATGGAAGCGAGCTGGGATGGATGCAGCCGGCCGGGGATCGGGAAGCGGGCCTGGGTTCGCTGACGTCGGGCGTGTGACTTGCGCCAAATTATCATCCGCCGTGGCAGGCGGGTCGGGAGGTACGTAATGAAAAACAGAAGCATTATGATCAACGCGCCGGGGGATGTATCAATCATTGACAGCCCGATGCCGGTAAGAAAGAATGGGGAGGTTCTGCTCAGACTGCTGTACGGAGGCATCTGTGGGTCGGATCTGGGAAGCTACCGGGGCACCTTTGCCTACTTTGACTACCCCAGGATCCCGGGGCATGAGTTTTCCGCGGAGATCGTCGATTGCGACAGGGACAATGCCTATGGCTTGAAGCCGGGCATGGTGGTGACGGGGAATCCCTATTTCAACTGCGGTCACTGCTATTCCTGCCGCCGGGGGCTCGTGAATGCCTGCACGGACAATCAAACGCTGGGATGCCAGCGTGACGGCGCGTTCTCCACCTACTTTGTGATGCCGGAGGAGCGGATCTATGACGGCAAGGGTCTTCCGGCCAAGACGCTGGCGGCGATTGAGCCCTTCTGCATCGGCTATCACGGCGCGAAGCGGGCGAGTATCAAGCCCGGCGAGCGGGTTTTAGTGATTGGAGCCGGAACCATCGGCGTTGTGTCGGCGATTTCCGCGAAAAGCTTCGGCGCTGAGGTCACGATCTGCGACGTGGCCCCTCACAAGCTGGAGATGGCCCGGCAGTTTGGTGTGGATCATGTGCTGTTGAATGATTCCCCGGAGAGCTTTGAACAGGGCGTCCGGGAGCTGACCAACGGCGACGGATTTGATGTGGCGATCGAAGCGGTGGGGCTGCCGAACACGTTCCTGAACTGCATTGACGCGGTCTGCTTCGGCGGCCGGGTCGTGGATGTTGGCGTCGGCAAAAAGAACCTGGATTTCTTCTATACGATCATTCAGAAAAAAGAACTGCAGATTTTCGGCTCCCGAAACGCGCTGAAGGAGGATTTCCTGGAGCTCATTGATCTGGTCGCCTGCGGGAAGGTGGATCTGGAGAAGCTGATCACGGATGTTTATCCCTTTGAGGACGCGCCGAAGGCGTTCCGGGACTTCTCGGAGCATTCGGATAAAATGCTGAAGGTCATGATTGCGTTTTGACGAAAAACAGGGAGGGTGATCCAATGAAAGAAAGATTGCGGCCTGCCATTTCGGAGAAGGTGAGAGATGTTAAGCTGCCGAAGATGTTCCGGGTCAAACAGATTTTCCCCAGGCCCCGGATCGAGCCGGAGCACATCCCGGACACCCTGGGCGCGCTTCTGAATCAGCAGCCGATCCCGCAGCGGGTCAGGCCGGGCATGAAAATCGCGATCACGGTGGGCAGCCGCGGTGTCGCGAATGTGGCCGTGATTACGAAAACCATTGTGGATTTCTGCAAGAGCCGGGGCGCGGAACCCTTTATCGTTCCTGCCATGGGAAGCCATGGCGGCGCAACGGCGGAAGGCCAGCGAAGGATTGTGGAGGACTACGGCTGCACGGAGGAGTATCTTGGCTGCCCGATCTGCTCCTCGATGGAGGTTGTGAAAATCGGCGTCAACGATGAGGGACGGGATGTCTACATCGATCGGTTTGCCGCCCAGGCGGACGGGATCATCGTCAATTGCCGGGTGAAGCCCCACTCCGCCTTCCGGGGGAAATATGAAAGCGGCATCATGAAAATGATGGCCATCGGCTTGGGCAAGCAATATGGCGCGGAGGTCTGCCACAACGAGGGCATCGGTGACATGGCAAAGAATATCCCGCTGTTCGGACGCTGCATTCTCCGCAACGCGCCGGTTCTTTTCGCGGTGGCGGCCATTGAGAATGCGTTTGACGAAACGGCACGGATTGCTGTCGTTCCCGCGGAGGAGATCGAAAGCGTGGAACCGGGACTGTTGGAGGAAGCAAAGGCCAATATGCCCCGGATCCTGGTGGACGAGGCGGATGTGCTGGTGGTAGACCAGATGGGGAAGAACTTTTCGGGCGACGGCATGGATCCGAATATAACGGGAAACTTCCCGACTCCCTACGCGTCCGGAGGTCTGCGTTCCCAGCGGGTGGCCGTGCTGAATCTCAGTCCGGAAAGCCATGGCAACGCCATTGGCGCGGGGAACTGCAGCGTGATGACCCAGCGGATCTTTGACCAGATCGATCTGACAGCCATGTATATGAACTGCATCACCTGCACCATTGTGGAAAGCTCCAAGATTCCGGTCATTATGGAAAGCGACAAGGAATGCGTCCAAATGTGCCTGCGTACCTGTGTGAAAAACGACAAGGAGCATCCCCGGGTGGTTCGCATCCCCAACAGTCTGCACATTGAGCATATCCTCCTCAGCGAGGCATATCTGGAGGAGGCGCGCAGGAATCCGAACCTGGTGGTGGAATCGGAGCCTGAGGAATGGCCCTTTGACGACAATGGGGATCTGCCCATGGAAAATGGGGTGATTGTTTTCTGATAAACGAGGGCGTGTCCGGCGCGGGAAGGGAAAGAATTGGCGCGCCGGGTTCCCGGGGGGAACCTGCGTCGCGCTTCGCGCACGGCAGGCCGTCCTTTCGAAGCGGGCACCGCCCTCGGCGACGATTCTCCGGCAATTTACGACGCGGATACGGACGTTGTATCCATGATGTGCAGCACCGCTGAAAAAGCTCCGAAAAAGGGCCACAGCGGGGCGGTAGTGGCGTGCGCCTTATGGAAAGTTGTATACAAGATTTATGACGACGCAATTTCGGAAAAAACCGGGAAAACGTTGTAGAAATTGTACAAGAAAACAGGAAATATTATATTGAAAAAGCGACATTGACACAAACGACTTTGTGAGTTATCTTGTATACATGGCAAAGATGTATACAAGCAAAAACAAAAATCAAAAAACATGGGAGGTCATTATGAAAAAGTTATTCGCGCTCATCCTTGCACTGTGTATGCTCCTGACGTTGGCGGCTTGCTCCGGCAATGCCGGCACCAGCACCACCGCTCCCGCCGGGAACACCAGCTCCGGCGGCGCCGCTCCCGCGGAAACCCAGCCTGCCGGCGACACCAACGGCGACGGCGTGTTCCGTATTGGCGTCTACAATTACCTGTCCGGTCTGGCTCTGGGCACCGAGGAGGACATCGCCTTCCAGATCGCCCTTGACCGGTATGATGGAAAGATCAACGGTGAAGAAGTGGAATGGGTCATCTACGACACCCAGAACAACCCCTCCGAAGCTGTTACCGGCGTGCAGTATCTGATCGGAAAGGGCTGCGACGCGGTCATCGGCTCCTTCCAGTCCGCGGACGTAGTCGCCGCTTATCCCTACCTGGAGGATGCGAAGATCTTCAACCTGATGTCCGGTACCTCCGGCTCCATCGTCACCGAGGATCAGGTCTACTCCTTCCGCGGCTCCTTCAACGCCAACATGACGGCTCCCACCTATGTGCAGCTGGCCAAGGACATGGGCTACAGCAAGGTCGCCATCTTCTACGGCCAGGACGAAGCCTCCGTTTCCAACTACGAGGACATCCGCCCCATGTTTGAGGAAGCCGGCTTCGACATCGTGGCAACCGAGACCGGCAGCCACCAGGATACCGACTACAGCGCTCAGTGCATGAAGATCGTCAACGCCAAGCCCGAGATCGTCTATGTTGTCTGCTCCGGCGCCGGCGTGAACTTCGTCAAGCAGCTGCGTGAGTACGGCTACAACGGCTTCATCATGAACAAGGACGAGTGGATGACCTCTCACGTGGACGTCTGCGGCGAGGAGTTCTCCAACTACGTCATCGGCGTTGTCCCCTACACCACCTACAAGAGCCTGGACGCTGCCAGAGAGGCCGGCGCTTCTGAGAACGTCCTGACCTTCCTGGAGCAGTACTCCGAGAAGTCCGGCGGCGCGATGCCCACCCTCGGCATCACCTACCGTATGCATGACGCGGCCCTGATCATCTTTGAGGCGGCCACCCGCGCGGGCACCAACCACGACAGCGATGCCCTTGTGGCGGCTGTTCAGACCATCGGCGACCTGCAGGGCTGCTGCGGCACCATCGATTTCACCCAGGGCGACCGGGAACCCTGCCACGACTTCACCCCCATTATCTACTGCGACGGCGGCTCCAAGACCTTCGCCAAGTGGGAAGAGGAAGGCGGCTATGACGCCTACCTCCAGAATACGGGCCGCGAAAAATAATCAGGAAACCAAGCTGCTCTCAACTTGTCAATCATGGGCGTGCCGTTCCGGGCCGATTCACACATCGCTCCGCACTTGATGCCGCCCCTGGCGGTCAATGCGCGGCAATTCCCCGGCCGGGGATTCCCTGAACAAATCGTCCGTTGCTGAGAAGTATATCCCTTTCTTAATCCTCGCAGCTTCAAAAGTGGGGAATACATCGGATATTCCCCTACTTTTGAAGCTGCGGAGGATAAAATCGCTTGTTGCCTGCCCTTGACGGTTTCTTCGGAGCGTTCCCGGAATCGAATCCTCAATGCTCACACTTTTTACCGGGGGAATGCCGCTTAAGCAGGCGAATTTCAGAATGACAAGTCTTTCGCGAGTGAGAAACTGGTTTGCTCTGGATGGCAGAATCGAAAGAGGATCGGACTACGAAAGGTACTGATCCTCTTTCTTTCTGAATCAGATCACAAGGAGGCGTTTGCGTGCTTATCTCTGTCATTATTGCCGGACTGGTCATGGGCGCTATCTATGGCATGGTCGGCCTTGGCTTCAGTATTATCTTCCGGGCGTCCGGAATTATGAACCTGGCGCAGAGTGAAATGATCACTCTGGCTTCTCTGATCGGTGTTACGCTGTACCAGACGGTGGGTCTGTCCTTCTGGCTGGCTCTGGCACTGACCATGCTCATCATGTTTGCCTTCGGCGCACTGCTGCAGTTGGGAATCATTTCCAAATACTCGGATCGGGGCGTGGCAGGAATTTATATGGTTCTGGTTACCCTGGGACTGAGCAAGGTGATCAACGGTGGCTGCGAGCTGATTTTCGGAGCGAACCCGATCCAGTTCCCCTCTGTTTTCAGCGTTTCCACCGTGAATATCCTGGGCGCCTTTGTGACCCCGGAGCGTATTCTGAGCTTCTTCCTCTCGGCCCTCGGAATGCTGGTGATTCACCTGTTCCTGACAAAGACCAAGGTCGGCATCGCCACCCGGGCTTGTGCCAGCGACGCCGTCGCCGCGGAAGCCTGCGGCATCAATGTTGTGAAGAGCAACGCGGTGGTGTGGGGCCTGGCATCGGCTGTGGCCGCCATGTGCGGGATGATGCTCGGACCGATCTACGGCGCGGCGATCTCCCTGGGCTCCAAGGTTGGCACAAAGGGCATGGCCAGCTCGGTTTCCGGCGGCTTCGGCAATATCTATGGCGCCATGGTCGGCGGCCTGCTGCTGGGCATAGTGGAATCCTTTGTGGGCGGCTATGTCAACTCCACCATGAAGGATATGGTGGCCTACCTGCTGCTGTTCCTGATGCTCTGCGTCCGTCCCACCGGTCTGTTTAATGAGCAGGCCGTCCGTGATGTATAAAAGGAGGGACGTTATGTTAACCAGATTCAAAACATACACCACCCAGGAAAAAGTCACCCGGTGCGCCATCCTGGCTTTGGCTGTGGTGCTGCTGGTTCTGCCGCTGTTTGTTACCAACAGCTACCGGCTATACTTTTTCTCCATGATCGGTGTTTACATTATTGCGGCCTCGGGACTGGATGTACTGGTCGGAATGTCCGGTCAGATGTCCTTCGGCCATATTGCCTTCCTGGCATACGGCGGATATATTTCGGTGCTGCTGTCCAACTACACCGGAATCCCCGTGATTATCTGCATGATTATCGCCGCCTTCGCTTCCGCTGGAATCGGTATGGTGATCGCGGTTCCCTGCGCCAAGCTGCGTGCTCAGTTCCTGGTTCTGGCAACCATCGCTTTCTCCTTCTTTACCTACCAGCTGATCTGCAACCTTCATTTCCTGAATCCCTACCGGGGATTGTATACGGAGCATATGGTGCTGTTTGGCCTGGATCTGAACAGCGATTACCGGTATACCTATTATTTCTCCTTCGCGCTTGTAGCCATCGTGCTGGTCCTGAAATCGCTGCTTTCCAAATCGAAAGCCGGCCGGGCCATGATGGCAGTCCGGGACAATTCCCGCAGCGCGGATGGAATGGGCATCAATGTCCGCCATTACAAGGTTCTTGCCTTTGCGATCAGCGCATTTCTGTGCGGATTCGCGGGAGCTTACATGGCCCATCTTACAGGCTTCATCGTATCCGACAGTTTTGTACAGCCGCTTTCCTTTAACTTCGTTCTGATGATTATTTTTGGCGGCACCAATACGGTCTTTGGGCCTGTGATCGGCGCGTTTATGTATCAGCTTCTCAATGAGCTGCTGGCCTCTGCCCAGGCCTGGCGCAGTGTTCTGTACGGCGTAATCGTCCTGATCTTTATCGCGTTCCTGCCGGGCGGCTGCGTGGCAGGCCTCAGAAGGGCCGGACGCGGTCTGGCGAAGCTGATCGACAAGAATCAGGCGGGAAAGGAGACGGCGCGCAATGATAAGAGCTGAAAATGTGACCGTTCGTTTCGGCGGCGTCGTGGCCGTTAACGATGTTTCCATGCATGTGGAAAAGGGTAAGGTAACCGGTCTGATCGGCCCCAACGGTGCCGGAAAGACAACGCTGTTCAACACGATCAACGGTGTCCAGAAAACGCCGGAGGGACACGTCTACTTCGAGGGCAAGGAGATCACCAACGGAAAGGGCTATAAGCTGTGCGAAGCCGGTATCTCCAGAACCTATCAGCAGATCAACCTCTTCCTGAGCATGAGCGTCCTCAACAACGTGATGATCGGCCAGCATTGCCGGATTCCCTACGGCTTGGTCGGCTCTCTGTTCCATACCCCCAAAATGCGGCGTCAGGAGCAGGCGGCCCGGGAGGAGTGCATCAAATGCCTGGAGCTTGTGGGCATGGCCGATAAGAAAGACCTTCCCGCAGGCGCGCTGGCCTACGGGGAACAGCGCCTCATCGAGATCGCCCGGGCCCTGGCGACAAAGCCCAAGGTGCTGCTGCTGGACGAGCCGGCCGCCGGCATGAACGCCACGGAAAAGCTGACTCTGAACAATATCATTCAGAACATTACGAAGATGGGAATCACGGTGCTGATCATTGAGCACGACATGGCGGTGATCATGGAGATTTCCGATTATGTGTATGTGATGGACGACGGACATCTGATCGCCGAGGGAACGCCCGTGGAGGTTCAGAACAATCCCGCGGTCATCGCGGCTTACCTGGGAGGTGCGTGAGTATGGCGCTGCTGGAAATCAAGGATCTGCACTATTTTTACGGAAATGTTCACGCCCTCAAGGGTGTCAGCCTCCATGTCGAGCAGGGCGAGATCGTGACCCTCATCGGTTCCAACGGTGCCGGTAAAACCACCCTGCTCCGGACGATCTCCGGACTGAATCCGGCAAAGGGCATCCGCGGAGAGGTGCTCTTCGACGGGAAGCCGATCACCGGCGCGAAGGGTCACAATATCACTGGCATGGGTTTGGCCCAGGTTCTGGAGGGGAGACACATCTTCCCCAAGCTGACTGTTCTGGAAAACATCCAGATGGGCGCCTACCTGCGCAAGGATAAGGCGGAAATTGCCCGGCAGACGGAGGAACTGTTTGAACTGTTTCCCCGGCTGAAGGAACGGGAGCGTTCCCTGGGAGGCACCCTTTCCGGCGGCGAGCAGGAGATGCTGGCCATTGCCCGGGCAATGATCAGCAATCCCAAACTGCTGCTTCTGGATGAGCCCTCCATGGGCCTTGCCCCCCTGGTCATCCATGAGATTTTTGCCGCAATCCGAAAGCTGAGAGAGAACGGAACCACCATCCTCCTTGTTGAACAGAACTCCAAGGTCGCCCTTTCCACGGCGGATCGGGGCTATGTGCTTCAGACGGGCGAAATCGTCATGGAGGACACCAGTGAAAACCTGGCCAAGGACCCGGAGGTCAAGAAGGCGTATCTGGGAGGCTGACGCGGAAAAACGCCATGCGGCATAAGCCGCATGGCGTCCTGCTGGATGCTATGCTCAGGTGAAGGACTCCAGGCTGATCTCCAATCCGTCGGGAATATCCTTGGCGCTTTTTCCGTTGATGAGGATCGCCTGATAGGCAGATTCCCGCGCCTCCCGAAGATGGGCCTGCAGCATCCCGACGGCGCTTTCCTTGTCGTCCTTCAAAAGAGCCATGACGATCTCGGTATGCTCTTTGTTGGAGATTGTGAGCCGGTCATCCACGGAGGTGCCGCAGATCAGAGTAATGCGGGCGAGCAGCTTCTGCAGGGAATTGTAAAACGCGCACAGAAACGTGTTGCCGGTGAGCGCGACGATCTCCGTGTGAAATTCCACGTCGGCGTCGAAGATGATTTGATAGTCGTTCATCCGGTATTCCTTGGAAAACAGCTCCAGATAATAGATCAGCTTCTCTTTCCGGAAGTTTCCGGAAAACTCCCGGATGGCGTAGGGCTCGATCAGATCCCGCAGATTGAACAGGTCCCGGATCCCGTTCGGCGTGATCTCGGTTACTAGGATCCCTTTCTTGGAGATGATCTGGACGAGATGTTCCTGCTGGAGCCGGATCATCGCCGCACGGATGGGTGTCCGGCTGATTCCCAATTCGCTGACCAGTTTTTCCTCATTCAGCAGGCATCCGGGAGGATACTGACAGCTGACAATACGGGAAAGAAGAAC
This sequence comes from uncultured Clostridia bacterium, assembly GCA_945949735.1. Lineage (GTDB taxonomy): Bacteria > Bacillota > Clostridia > Oscillospirales > Oscillospiraceae > Faecousia. The sequence goes on from CAMFFO010000005.1 coordinate 24,179, forward strand.
TTGATAGGCGGTTTCACTCAGGTTCTGTTTTGGCATTCCGATTAACACCTTCCACTATTTTTTTCCATCATATCATATCAGAGCGTCCTTTTGCAACAGAATTCAATCCGAAATTTTTGCTTTATTGCTGAATTGGAAAAGGAGTGTATCCATGAAATTAACATTCAGATGGTATGGCGAGGGCCGTGACTCGGTCACGCTCCAGAATATCAGGCAGATTCCCGGCTGTACCGGACTGATGGGCCTGCTGGACGATAAGGCAGCGGGCGAGGTCTGGCCGGAAGAAGAGATCAAGGCCTACATCGACCATGTTCATGAGGCGGGACTGGAATGTGAAGTGATCGAGAGCGTGAATGTCCATGAGGACATCAAGCTTGGTCTGCCGACCAGAGATCAGTACATCGAAAATTACATCACGTCCATCCGGAACCTGGCCAAGTACGGCGTGAAGGTGATCGTATACAACTTCATGCCGGTTCTCGACTGGCTGCGCACGGATCTGGCCCGGGTCATTCCGGAGGACGGAAGCAACAGTCTGTATTACGACGAGCAGGAGCTGGGCTCCATGACCCCTGTGGAGATCGTTAAGCGTACCGCCGAGAACTCCAACGGCTTCTCCCTGCCCGGTTGGGAGCCGGAGCGCCTGGCGGATCTTGAGCGCGTGATGGAGCTCTACAGATCCGTGGACGAAGATGCACTGCTGAAAAACTATCAGTATTTCCTGGAGGCGATCATCCCGGTCTGCGAGGAGGTCGGAATCCGCATGGCCTGTCATCCGGATGATCCGGGCTGGAAGATCTTCGGGCTTCCCCGGATCGCCCATGACCAGGAGGGCTTCGATAAGATCATCGCGCTGAAGGACAGCCCTGCCAATACGGTCTGCCTGTGTACAGGCAGCCTGGGCAGCAATGTAAAAAACGACATTCCCGCAATCATCCGCCATTTCGGCAGCATGGATCGGATCGGCTGCCTGCATGTACGGAATATCAAGCACCTGGGCGCGGATCGCCGCTTCCGGGAGTCCGCCCACCTGTCCAGTGAGGGCGATCTGGATATGTTCGAAATCATGAAGGCTGTTTATGATACTTGCCCGGATACCTACATCCGCCCGGATCATGGACGGATGATCTGGGATGAGGTCGGACGCCCCGGCTACGGGCTGTACGACAGAGCCCTGGGCCTGACCTATCTGAACGGGCTCTGGGAAGCAATTTGCAAAATGTCAAAGTAAGGGCAGGGGGATATTATGAAAGCGGCAGTTATTCTGAAAAAAGACGAAATTGAGGTGCGGGAGCTGGAGAAGCCCCAGATCACACAGCCGAACCAGGTGCTGGTTCATGTGAAAATGACGGGCATCTGCGGCTCGGATGTCCATATTTTCAAGGGCGAGAATCCCTTTGCCTCCTATCCGCGGATTTTCGGGCATGAGTTCACGGGCGAGGTTGTGGCTGTGGGAGCAGGCGTTACCAAGCTGCGCGTGGGGGATCATGTGGTTGGAGAACCCATTGTGTATTGCGGGGAATGCTATGCCTGCCGCCATGGCAGACATAATGTGTGCGAAAAGCTGGGCGTTATGGGCGTCCATATTGAGGGCGGATGCAGAGAGTATCTGGTTCTGGACGAGAACAAGGCTCATCGGATCGACAGCAGCATTCCCTGGAATATCGCCGTGCTGAGCGAGCCCGTTACCATTGGTTTTCAGGCTACCTCCCGGGGCGACGTCCAGAAGGGAGACGTTGTTCTGATCATGGGTTCCGGCACCATCGGTCTGTGCTGCCTTATGGCGGCGAAATCCAAGGGCGCTGTCTGCATCAGCACGGATATTGTGGAGGAAAAGCTGGAGTACGCCAAAAAGCTGGGCGCAGATCATGTGATCAACGTCAGCCGGGAGGATATGGCCCAGCGGGTTCTGGAGCTGACCGGAGGAATGGGGCCCAATGTGGTTCTGGACTGCGTTTGCGCCAAGTGGAGCATGGAGCAGGCGGTGGAGCTGGTGTCCCCTGCGGGACGTGTTGTAGAGCTGGGCTTCGGACCCATCAAATCGGAGATCCCTCATGTTACGCTGATGCGCAAGGAAGTCAACCTGGTAGGTACACGGCTTCAGGCGAACAAATTCCCCTCCGCCATCCGGCTCGTAGAGGAAAAGGCGGAGCTTCTGGCGGATTTCGTAACCCAGCGGTATCCGGTGGAAAAGGTGGAGGAGGCGTTCCGCTTCGCCATTGAGCACCCTGCCGAGGTTCGGAAAATCGTGGTGGAGCTGTAACGGGCGGCATAGACACGGGAAAGGAGAACTCTAAATGGCATTTATTCAACTGAAAACCTATTCTGAGGCCCTGCATACAAAAACAAGCATCCAGGTCATCCTGCCCACCCCTCTGGCGGGGGAGAAAAACGGTTCGTTCTACGACCAGAACAAGAAATTCCCGGTGCTTTACCTGCTCCATGGTACCTATGGAGACGAGGGGGACTATATGCGTTTCTCCCGGATCGAAAGCTATGCCCAGGAATACTATGTGGCGGTTGTGATGATGGACACGGAAAACGGCTGCTACCGCAATATGCCGCGCAGCGGCCCGGCCTATTACACCTATGTCACGGAAGAACTGCCCAAAATGATGCAGTGGATGTTCCCCATTTCCGACAAGCGGGAGGACAACTTTATCTGCGGCCTCTCCATGGGCGGCACGGGGGCGTTCAAGCTTGGCTTTACGCGGCCTGACCTCTACGGAGCCGTGGCCTGTATGTCGGCGAATTTCTCCGGCTGGCAGGACAAAGCGGACAGCGAGGATTCCGTTTGGTCCATGGCGTTCCGGGATCATGAGCAGCTGGCCGGTACGAACGAGGATATGTACCACGTGATCGATACCGCGGTGAAAAACGGCGTTTCGCTTCCGGAGCTCTACGTCTGCATCGGGAGGCAGGATTTCCTCTACGACTCCAATGTGGCCTTTGAAAAGCACCTGCAAAAGCTGGGCGTCCGGCACGTCTATCATGAGCAGCCGGGTATTCACAACTGGGACTTCTGGGATGATGAGCTCCGGCGGATCCTGGCATGGCTTCCGATTCAGCGCAGGGACGCGAAGAACTGGTTCTGAGCAATCGGTGCCTTTCCGCTCGTGCAGTAACGAGGGAGGATTGATTATGCAATATCATCGTGTTGACTATACCGCTTTGGAGCAGTTTTGTATTCAGGTTTTCCGGGGGTATGGTTTTGACGAGGAGAAGAGCAGACGGATCACCGATGTCCTTCTGGATGCTGATCTGTCCGGCATTGAGTCCCACGGTATTCAGCGGCTCATTCGGTATCATAAGGAGATCACCGGCGGAATGGTTCAACCAGAGGCGGAGCCGGAGATTGTCTGCGAAACGCCGCTGTCGGCTGTCATGGAAGCCCATGACGCGATGGGACAGCTTGTCGGCTGCCAGGCTATGAAGATTGCCATCGAAAAAGCGAAACGCTGCGGTTTCGGCATGGTCACCGTCCGAAATTCCAACCATTACGGAATCGCGGGCTACTATGCGAAGATGGCGGCGGCCCAGGGGCTCATTGGTATGTCCATGACCAACACTGAGGCCATCATGGTGCCAACCTATGGGCGTCAGGCAATGCTGGGTACCAACCCCATCGCCTTTGCGATGCCCGCGAAACCGGTGCCCTTTGTGTTTGACGCGGCGACCACCGTTGTTCCCCGGGGAAAGCTGGAGGTTTACGCAAAGCGTGGAAACGGACTGCCGCTGGGCTGGGCGGTGGATGAAAACGGCCGCGACTGCAACGATCCCGACCGGATATTGCACAATATCATCCATAAGACAGGCGGAGGGATTCTCCCTCTGGGCGGTTCCGGCAGTGAAACCTCCGGATATAAGGGATACGGCTTCGGCATGCTGTGCGAAATCGCGACGGCCATTCTCTCCGGGGGAACCACCTCAAACTACATCTATAAGACCCCGGGCCGATCCAATATTGCCCACTGCTTCCTTGCGCTGGATCATGGGATGTTCGGAGACAAGGAAGAGATCGAAAATGCGCTGAGCAGATTTCTTCAGGAGATTCGTGACTCCGCGAAGGCCGAGGGCCAGGAGCGAATCTACATCCAGGGCGAGAAGGAAGCGGAGGCTCATGAACGGATCCGCAGGGATGGGGTTCCGCTCAATGAAAAGACCTACGCGGAGATGAAGATGATCGGTGCGTATACAGGCGCGGAAGCATATTTGCCTGCCTATCGGGTGACTGAGGAATAAATCTCTTCAGCAGCATAGTGCAGGTACCTCGCCGAAGCATCAGGAAAAGAGGACCCCCGGTTCCAGCAATGGAATCGGGGGTTTGGCATAAAAGTGTGCTTATCGGCGTTACTCAGCAGCCCGATAAATTGGTGTTTGTACGTTCTTTGCTGTCATTGCGAGACCAGTGCGCACACTGGTCGTGGCAATCCCCTGGATAGAGGGGAAATGTGCAGAAAGACACCCGGAAGTATGGGATTCGCTGCAATTTTTGGTGGGAATCGTTACCTGGTTCCTTTCAACCGGGGGATTGCCACACCAGTCTGCGGACTGGTTCGCAATGACAGATAGTTTTGGACGCGCAGCGACAAACACCAATTTGAGGGGCTGATGATTCAGCTCCCGTGCTTGCAAAATCCGTTCCGATATGGTATGAATTGGTTGCGGGGGATGTCCCGCGGAAGAACGCCTGGGGAGAACAGCTATGGATCACCGATTCAGCCGAGTCATATTTGAAAAAGAGATTACCGCCGAGCTGCGGATTCTGGACAGCGGGTGCTTCGTCCTGCTTACCGGGGGAGAGACGCGCCATGTAGGAGCCGTGTCCATGGCCAGAGACGGCTGCCTGCGCGGCACGGAGGAGTTTCCGGGCCACCGGGAGGCGGTGGTTGCCCAAAAGTGGGCGGTGGCTCTTTCCCGGCGGATGGGCTATGCCACGGTTGCCTGCGGAATCCACTATGACAACGTGGACAGAGCACAAATCCGGAAGATTCAGGAAACCACCGATTTGCTTCTTGCGGACATTCTCGGTTTCCTGTCAAAGTAAGATACGGGGCAACACATTCAGAGCCCTGGGCTGCCTGCGGACCGGTTAAAAACGCATTTTCAATATGCGCATCCGGTCACCTCGGCAGCGCTACAAATTGGTGTTTGTCTCTCTGCCTCAAACTTTTCTGTCATTGCGAGACCAGTCCGCAGACTGGTCGTGGCAATCCCCCGGTTAGAGGGAAAATATATCGACAATTGCCCTACAGAGCTGAGAAACGTTGCGATTTCTGGTGGTAATCGTTACCTGGTTCCTCTCAACGGGGGGATTGCCACGCCAGTGTGCGCACTGGCTCGCAATGACAGCAAGTATTCGACAAACAACAATTTACCAGTCTGATGAAAAACCGGCGCAGGCGGTTATTTGCGTCTGCGGTTATAGAGCTTGGCCAGGCCGCCTTCGCTGGTTTCCCGGAAGCGGTGATCCAGGTTCACACCGGTTTCCTTCATGGCCCGGCAGACCATGTCATAGCTGATGTTCCGGGAGCCGGTGAGGAAGTAGCTCAGGTTGCAGGCGTTCATGGCCCGCATGGCAGCTACGGCGTTGCGCTCGATGCAGGGGATCTGCACCAGGCCGCAGATGGGGTCGCAGGTGAGCCCCAGGTGGTGCTCCATGGCGACCTCCGCCGCGTACTCCACCTGATCCAGGTTCTGGCCGTACAGCTCCGCCAGAGCCGCCGCGGCCATGGAGCAGGCGGTGCCGATCTCCGCCTGACAGCCGCACTCCGCCCCGGAGATGGAGGCATTGGTACGGGTGAGACTTCCGATGATGCCGGCGGTGGCCAGGCCCCGGAGGATCTGCTCGTCGGAAAAACCCTTGGTAATCTGGGCATACTTGAGCACGGCGGGCACCACGCCGCAGGCTCCGCAGGTGGGGGCGGTGACCACGGTACCGTTGTCCGCGTTCTGCTCTGCCACAGCGTAGGCGAAGGCGGCAATCTGCTGGAACTCCCGCAGGGCGGGCTCGTCCACGGTCAGCTTCTGCTCGTAGAGGTACTTGGCCTTGCGCTGCACGTTGAGACCGCCGGGAAGGGTGCCCTCCGCCTGAAGCCCCTCGTCAATGGCCCGCTTCATGGTCTGCCAGACCTCCATGAGGAAGTCCCAGATTTCCGGGCCCTCGTTCAGCTCCACATAGTCGCTGAGGGTCTGGATATAGCGCCATTTGCAGAAATCCGCGATTTCCGCGAAGGAATGCTCGATATAGACCTCCTCGGCCTCCGCTTCGGTCCGGCCGGGAAGCCGGATGTCGCCGCCGCCCACGGACTCGATGCGCGCGGAACCCAGCTCCGTGCCCCCGACAAGGGCGGTAAAGTCCATGGTATTGGGGTGCATCCCGGGCCAGGAATCCTCACTGAAAATGATCTCGGTGCGGTCCCGTCCCAGAGTATCCCGCAGGACCCGGTCGGTGCCGTGGCCCACGCCGGTTTTGCTTAAGGAACCGTACAGGGTCACCCGGAAGGCATCTGCCTGGGGGTAGCGGCCCATAAACAGCTTCGCCGCCCGCTCCGGTCCCATGGTGTGGGAGGAGGAAGGGCCTTTTCCGGTTTTGTAAATTTCCCGGATGGATTTCATTTCATCACCCGCTTCGTTTCTTTTCGGCACCAGTATACCAGATTCTCCGCGGGATTACAATGGGGGATGAGAAATTCTCCGCTGAGGGGGCTGCCCGTATAAATTGTTGTTAATAATTGACAATTAACAATTGACAATTGACAATTGACAATTAAGGAATCCCTTCGGGATGAATAATAAAAGAATAAAAGTCAAAAATTAGGCGTTTTATTTCAAAATCGTCCCGTAGTGACACAATGATTGTCAACTGTCAATTGTCAATTCGGCGCAGCCGTTCTAAATGGGGTGCAAAGTATTGACAATGGTGGTATAATATAGCTAACTTTCGGAAGAAAACGGAGAGGATGATCGAAATGGCAAAAGAGAAGAAGGTTGAGCAGATTACCGATATGGAGCAGGACTTTGCCCAGTGGTTCACGGATGTGTGCACCAAGGCCCAGCTGATTGATTATTCGTCCATCAAGGGCGTGTTCATCTACCGGCCCTACGGCTACGCCATCTGGGAGAATATCCAGAACATCATGGACAAGGAGTTCAAAAAGCAGGGCGTGGAGAATGTGTATATGCCCCTGCTGATCCCCGAAAGCCTGCTGCAGAAGGAAAAGGATCACGTGGAGGGGTTCGCCCCGGAGTGCGCCTGGGTTACCCACGGCGGCATGGAGAAGCTGGAGGAGCGTTATGCCATCCGCCCCACTTCGGAAACGCTGTTCTGTGAGCATTTTGCCCATGTGCTCCAATCCCACCGGGATCTGCCCATGAAGTATAACCAGTGGTGCAGCGTGCTGCGCTGGGAGAAAACCTCCCGTCCCTTCCTGCGCCACCGGGAATTCCTGTGGCAGGAGGGTCACACCATCCACGCCACTGCCGAGGAGGCCAAGGCCTTCACGGAAACCATGCTGAATGTCTACGCCGACTTCTGCGAGAACGTGCTGGCCATGCCCGTGACCCGGGGCCAGAAAACCGACAAGGAGAAGTTCAACGGCGCGGAGGCCACCTACACCATCGAGTGCATGATGCATGACCGCAAGGCCCTCCAGGCGGGCACCTCCCACTACTTCGGCGACGGCTTCGCCAAGGCCTTTGACATTGAATTCACCGACAAGAATAACCAGAAGGTGAACCCCTTCGAAACGAGCTGGGGCGTGTCTACCCGCCTCATCGGCGGCATCATCATGACCCACGGCGACAACAACGGACTGGTGCTGCCTCCCAAGGTGGCGCCCATCCAGGTGGTGGTGCTGCCCATTGCCCAGCACAAGGCCGGTGTTCTGGAGGGCGCGGCGGCCATCCGGGATCGCCTGATTGAGGCGGGTCTGCGGGTGAAGATGGACGATTCCGACAACTCCATGGGCTGGAAGTGCGCCGAGTATGAGATGAAGGGCGTGCCCCTGCGGGTGGAGTGCGGCCCCCGGGATCTGGAGAACGGTCAGTGTGTCATCGTCCGCAGGACTGACCGGGAGAAGGTGTTCGTCAAGCTGGAGGAGCTGGAGACTGCCATTGCCGAGCAGCTGAATGTTGTCCAGCAGCAGATGTACGACAAGGCCAAAAAGAATCTGGATGAGCACATCTATACCGCTTACTCCCTGGAGGAGGCGAAGCGGCTTCAGGAGGAGAACGGCGGCTACATCAAGACCATGTGGTGCGGTGACCTGGAGTGTGAGCTGAAGATGAAGGAAGTGGCCGGAATGTCCTCCCGCTGCATCCCCTTTGCCCAGGAGCATCTGGCGGATACTTGCGCCTGCTGCGGGAAACCCGCCAAGAAGATGGTCTACTGGGGTGTGGCGTACTGATGACGCAAGCGGTTACCATCCGGCCCATTGACGAAGGTAATTTCCTGGACGCGTTCCGGCTGGAACTGGCGCCGGGGCAGGAAAAGTACGTTTCCGGGCCCATCCGCAGCCTTGCCCAGGCCTATGTCTACCGGGAGCAGTGCCAGCCCTTCGGCATTTACGCCGGGGAGCGGATGGTGGGGTATGTGATGGTCATCTATGACTACGATATCCCGGAATATGACATCTGGCACATGATGATTGACCGGGCGCACCAGGGCCGGGGCTATGGGAAAAAGGCGCTGGAAAGGTGCCTGGAATATATCCGCACCAAACCCTTCGGGGGCTCCAACCGGGTGGCGCTGACCTGCCATGAAGGTAACTCCGCGGCTCTGGGATTGTACGCCAGCCTGGGATTCCTGCCCACCGGACAGCGGGACGACGAGGAAATCGAACTGGCGCTGGAATTGACATCTTAAGTCGTATTTAAGAGCGTTCTGAAAACGACGCGGCTGACGGAACCGTCTGCCGCGTCGTTTTGCAGCCTGCCGATTGGGCTTGGGAGAAAAAGAAAAATTGGTGTTTGTCGCTCTGTCTCCAGGTTTCCTGTCATTGCGAGACCAGTGCGCACACTGGTCGTGGCAATCCCCCGGTTAGAGGGGAAATGTATCGACAATTGCCCTACAGGACGGGGAAACACTGTTTTTTTGGTAGAAATCGTTACCTGGTTCCATTCAACCGGGGGATTGCCACGCCAGTGTGCGTACTGGCTCGCAATGACAGCAAGTATTCGACAAACACCAATTTTCCGGAACGGGAGAGGAGAATACAGAAGGAAGCGCCCGGACGGAAGTCCGGGCGCTTGGAACGTATAGGGAATTACACAATACCCTGGGCCAGCATGGCGTCGGCAACCTTCAGGAAGCCGGCAATGTTGGCGCCGGCAACATAGTTGCCCTCCATACCGTACTCCTTGGCGGCAGAATCCAGGTTGTGGAAGATGTTCACCATGATGTCCTTCAGCTTGGCGTCCACTTCCTCAAATGTCCAGCTCAGACGCATGGAGTTCTGGGTCATCTCCAGAGCGGAGGTGGCCACGCCGCCAGCGTTGGCGGCTTTGCCGGGGCAGAAGAGGATGCCGCTGTCCTGGAGGAACTTGGTGGCGTCCAGGGTGGTGGGCATATTGGCACCCTCCGCCACGGCGAAGCAGCCGTTTGCCACCAGGGCCTTGGCGTCCTCCAGCTGCAGTTCGTTCTGGGTGGCGCAGGGCAGGGCTACGTCGCATTTGACGGTCCACACGCCCTTACCCGCATGATAGACGGAATTGGGACGTGCCTTAGCGTACTCCGTCAGCCGGGCGCGGCGAACCTGCTTCACGTCGATCAGGGTGGCAACATCAATGCCGTCGGGATCGTAAATCCAGCCGCTGGAATCGGAGCAGGTCACGGGCTTGGCGCCCAGCTGCCAGGCTTTCTCAATGGCATAGGTGGCCACGTTGCCCGCGCCGGAAACCGCCACGGTTTTCCCCTTCAGCTCCTTGCCGTTGCAGCGGAGCATCTCGTCCGTCAGGTACAGAAGGCCGTAGCCGGTGGCCTGAGTACGGGCCAGGGAGCCGCCGTAGCTTAAGCCCTTGCCGGTGAGCACGCCCTCATAAAGCCCCCGAATCCGTTTGTACTGGCCGAAGAGGTAGCCGATTTCCCGGCCGCCCACGCCGATGTCACCCGCGGGCACGTCGGTGTCCGCACCGATATACTTGTACAGCTCGGTCATGAAGCTCTGGCAGAAGGCCATGATCTCCCGGTCGGACTTGCCCTTGGGGTCAAAGTCGGAGCCGCCCTTGCCACCGCCGATGGGAAGGCCGGTCAGGCTGTTCTTGAACACCTGCTCAAAGCCCAGGAACTTCATGATGCTCAAATTGACGCTGGGGTGCAGCCGCAGGCCGCCCTTGTAGGGGCCGATGGCGCTGTTGAACTGGACCCGGTAGCCGTTGTTCACATGAACCTGGCCCTGATCGTCCACCCAGGGCACCCGGAACAGGATGGCCCGCTCCGGGGTGGTCAGCCGCTCCAGCAGGGCCTCCCGGCGGTAGCGATCTTCGTTCCGGTCGATCACCGGACGGAGAGATTCCAGCACCTCGGTGACCGCCTGGATGAATTCCGGCTCATGGGCATTCTTGGCAGAAATCTGAGCCAAGACCTCATCTACATAACTCATATACAAATGTCCTCCTGACAAAGAAAATTGGATGCTCCATATTGTAGCAGATGCTTCGCCGGATTACAAGTGATTTTTGCAGCTTTTTTCCTCCGCTCCTGCAAAATTCGACCTCGGGCGGGAGGGCGGGGAACCGGGGAGCGGAGCCGGAAGAGCATGGATGGCTACCGCACCCTGGGAAGAATCTTATTTTTCAGCACCTCAAAAACCGTCTCCAGCATCTCCGGGGTAGTGTCCCGGCAGAGGGAAATCCGGAAGGAACTGTCAATCACCTCCGGGGGCAGGTTCATGGCGCTGAGCACATGGCTGCGGTGCCCCTTGGCACAGGCGGATCCCGCACTGACACAGACCCCGGAATCCTGAAGAATGTTCAGGGTGTTCTGGGTGGGAACCCCGGGAACCGCCAGGTTCAGAATGTGGGGAGCCTGGTGGGCGCCGTTGATCCGAACCCCGGGGAGCTCCGAGATTTTTTCGCAGAACGCGTCCAATATGGCTTTCTCCTGCTGGGTATCCTGGCGGAAAGTGGGGGATACGGCCCGGCAGGCGGCGGCAAAGCCAAAGATGGCCGGAGTGCCTTCCGTGCCGCTGCGAAGGCCCCCCTCCTGCCCGCCGCCCAGCAGCAGGGGTGGGAAGGACTTGAGCCGGGGGGACACATACAGGGCTCCGCAGCCCTTGGGCCCGTGGATTTTGTGGGAGGATACGCTGATGAGGTCTGCGCCCAGGGATTTTGCGGCGAAGGGAACCTTCAGAAAGCCCTGGACGGCATCGGTGTGGAAGATTGCCTCGGGACAGAGCCTGTGGGTCAGCTTGGCCATCTGGGCAATGGGCATGACGGAGCCGACCTCGTTGTTCACCATCATAATGGATACCAGAATGGTGTCCGGCCGTAGGGCGGCTTTCAGGGCATCTGCGGAAATAAAGCCATCGGAATCCGGAGAAAGGTAGGTGATATCATACCCCTGGGATTCCAGGTCCTTCATGCAGTTTAAGATGGCGGGGTGCTCGATGGCAGTGGTGACGATGTGCCTGCCCCGCTTGCCCAGCCGTTTGACCGTGCCGAAAACGGCCCAGTTGTCCGCTTCGGTGCCCCCGGAGGTGAAGAACACCCGCTCCGGCTCGGCCCCCAGGGCGGCGGCTACGTCGCTGCGGGCGGAACGAAGGGCCCGGGCGGTATCGATGCCGAAGCCGTAAAGGGCGGAGGGATTGCCCCAGTTCTCCGTCAGTGCTTTTGTCATGGCCTCCACCGCCTCCGGACAAGGCTGGGTGGTGGCGGAATTGTCGAGATAGATCATTGTATGTCGTCCTTAATCTTTCATAAATGGAATAGAGACTGCGAAATAAATTGGTGTTTGAATAATAACGCTGTCATTGCGAGACCAGTGTGCACACTGGTCGTGGCAATCCCCCGGTTGAAAGGAACCAGGTGACGATTACCGCCAAAAATCGCGGTAACCCCATTTTTGGTACTTTTCGGTACATTTCCCCTCTAAGTAAGGGGATTGCCACACCACTTAAGCGGACTGGTTCGCAATGACAGATAGTTTTGGACGCGAAGCGACAAACACCAATTTGTCTATTTTCCCACGCAGAACCGTTCAAAGATTCTGGCGGTGATGTCCTCCCGGACGGTGGCACCGGTGACCTCGCCCATGGCTTCCATGGCGGCTTCCACATCGGTGAGTACCGCGTCGGGGGTAAGACCAAGGTCAAGTCCCCGGAGGGCCCGGAGCATGGCTTCGTAGGCCCGGCGGATGGCGTCGAACTGCCGTGCGTTGGTGAGAACAGAGCCGTCGCAGGGGGCTTCGCCTTCAAAAAGCAGCTCCACCGCGCCGTTCAGCTGATCCAGCCCCTCTCCGGTTTTGGCACAGATGGGGATGACGGTCATGAAGGGGAGATCCGAGGGCGCGACACGGCTGCCCAGGTCGGTTTTGTTGATCAGGGCTACCACCCGCTCATGCTCCAGGCACAGCTCCATGATGGCCTGATCCTCGGGTGTAAGGGGCTGGGAGCCGTCGCAGACGAAGAGCACCAGATCGGCGTTTTCCACCGCCTGCCGACTGCGCCCCACACCCATGGCCTCCACAGCGTCGGAGGTTTCCCGGATGCCCGCCGTGTCGATGAGCCGCAGACGGGTGGAGCCCAGCAGGACGGACTCCTCCACGGTGTCCCGGGTGGTGCCGGGGATATCGGTAACGATGCAGCGCTCGTAGCCTGCCAGGGCATTGAGAAGGCTGGACTTGCCAACGTTGGGACGGCCCACAATGGCCGCTGCCGCGCCCTGGCGAAGGATTCTGCCCTGACCATAGGTTTTCAGCAGGGCGTAGAGGGCTTTTGCATCGGCGCGCAGGGGTGCGCGGTAGTTCTCCAGACCGAAATCGGGGATGTCCTCGTCTGGATAATCCAGCACGGCGTGGAAGTGACTGCACAGGTTCACCAGGTTGTCGTAGATGGGGGAGAGCTTTTTCTGAAGGACCCCGCCCACCTGGCCCGCCGCGTTGGCGGCGGCGTCCGCCGTGTCTGCCTCGATCAGGTCGATGACGGCCTCCGCCTGGGTCAAATCCAGCTTGCCGTTTAAGAAGGCCCGCTTGGTGAATTCTCCCCGCTTTGCGGGGACGGCTCCCGCCTGATACAGGGCGTCCAGCCCCGCCGCCAGCACCGCGGGAGAGCCGTGACAGTGGAATTCCACCGTGTCCTCCCCGGTATAGCTGTGGGGGCTGCGGGAGACTACGGCCATGCACTGATCGAGAACCCGGCCTTGCTTGTCGTGGAGGGTTCCCAGGCCAAGCTTCCGGTCGGGAAACTGGGACAAGGGTGTTTGATTGTTGGAAGTGAAAACCCGTTCCGATACGGCGATGCAGTCATCCCCGGAAAGACGGATGATGCCGATGGCGCTGATTTGGCTGCCGGTGGAAACGGCGGCAATGGTGTGGGACATGGGTGCCTCCTGCAATAGATGGTATCAACCGGACATAAACAAATAGGCAAATTGGTGTTTGTCGATTTCCGAACACGTTGCATTGCTGCCGTAGGGGCGGCTATTAGCCGCCCGGAAACGTTCAGGTTTCTGAGCGTTTCCGATAAACGGAAGCACTTTCGTTGACGAAACAAAAGCGGGCGGCTAATAGCCGCCCCTACGGTGGCATCTCGACAAATACCAATTTGCCGCGCTGTGGGATTGACGCGATGAGCATCCTGGGCTTTCAAAACGACTCGTGCAGCGGGCGTTTCCTGCGGCCTCAGCATCCCACGGAAGCATTTCCCGGATGGTCAGCATAGGGATTCTCCCTCTTTCAGAAAGGAAAGGGGATCACCCTGGGTGGAGAGAAAGTGAATCAGAAAGTAGGCGCAGGGCAGGGCAACGTTTTCCTCCCGGAGGATCCGGCGGCACTCCGCCCGGTCGGCGAGGAGAACCTGGATCTCCTCGCTGGCCTCCTGGTGGGAGCTAGTGGGCTCCCCGGAGCAGTAGCCGAACACGGTGCCGCAGCTCTCGTCCGTCATGCCTACCGTCATGAAGAAGGGGCGGGTGGAGCCGACAGGCTGAAAGCTCAGGCCGGTTTCCTCGTACATTTCCCGCATTCCCGACTGCAGAAGATCCTCCCCCGGTTCCACCAGCCCGGCAGGCAGCTCATAGACAAAGCCGCCGATGGGGTAGCGGTATTGACGGATCAAAACAATCCTATCTTTCTCTGCACCATAGACCCCGCAGAGGATGACGCCGTCGGGGTCATTGCGTTGGGTCACCGCTTTCAGCTTCCCTGGGTCGCCGATCCGGGAGGCCATGTAATAAGGAGACACACTGCCGTCCCGGTGGATGGCTTCCATTTCATAGTAGCTCAGAAATTTGCTGCCGGTTCTCTTCTCAATCTTTCCGATGGCACTCATGAGAGGCCCTCCTAACTGTGGGAATTTCATTCAGTATATCACTTTAACATGGAAAAAGCAATGCGGTTGCGAATATTCCGGGTCCTTTCGGGAATCCTTTCCTGGGGTGAAGCGTATGAAGGAAGCCATTACGGACGGGGGACTCCGGGAGCTTTTTGCGGATGCGGGGGATTTTATTGCCCGGGAGCTGCACTGCGGGCAGTGGACCCTCTGGGCCTATGCCATTGACGGACTGACCTCCGGCTCCGATATGTCGGAATATGTGCTGCGCCCCATTACGGAAATCCTCCGGGGAGACTCCATGGAGGAGCTTTACAAAGAAGCGCTCCACGGACGGGTGTACAACAGCGTGGCCGCTCCCTGCGAGGATCTGGAAACAGCGGCATTGAAGCTGGTCAACGGATTCTGCTTGGTGCTCTTCCCTGGGGCGGGGGCAATCGCCTTCGAGGTCAAAACCGGGGACAAGCGGGGGCCTGCCCCTCCCGCGGTAGAGAATACCGTTAAGGGACCCAAGGATGCTTTCGTGGAGACCATCCGCTCCAATACCAGCCTGGTGCGCCGCCATTTGCGCACCCCGGAGCTGCGGCTCTATGAAACCAAAGTCGGCGTCAGGTCGATCACGAACGTAACGGTAGCATGGATTCAAGGAATCACCAATGAAGAGCTGGTGGAGCGGATGAAGAAACGGCTGGACACTATAAGTATAGATGGGCTGCTGTCTCCCTCGGCGGTGGAGGAATATGTGACGGGGTCACGGACGACCGCGTTCCCGCTGATGCAGTACACCGAGCGGGCGGATACCTTCTGCAAGGGCCTGCTGGACGGGAGAGTGGGTCTGTTGGTGGACGGACTGCCTCTGGGATATTTGGCCCCGGCGGATTTGGGGTATCTGATGATGAGCCCGGAGGATCGGAGCCGGGACTATATTTCGGCCTCCTGCGTCAAACTGCTGCGGTACTGCGCCCTGCTTATCGATTTGCTGCTTCCGGGAATCTACGTGGCTTTTGCCATGCACCACCCGGAACTGCTTCCTCAGGGACTGCAGGATCCGATTATCCGTGGCATGTCTGAAATTCCTTTTTCACCCGGCGGGGAGGCCCTGGGAATGCTGATTGCCATGGAGCTGCTGCAGGAGTCGGGAATTCACCTGCCTCAGGCAATTGGACAGAGCGTTTCTACAATAGGCGGCATTGTAGTGGGAACGGCTGCGGTGGAAGCGGGGCTTGTATCACCGGTTGCGTTGATCGCGGTGAGCATTGCGGGCGTGTGCGGCTTCGTCCTGCCCAACCGGGATTTGGCGAATGCAATCCGAGTATGGCGCTTTGCGATTACCATTGCCGCAGCAGTGATCGGGTTATGGGGCGTTGCTGCCGGATTTGTCCTGCTGATCGTTCGTCTTACGTTCCTGAGATGTCTGGGGGTGCCTTATCTGCTGGTGAGAAAAAGCGACCTGCTCCGGCCGAAACTCAGCAACCAGAAGTGGAGAAATCCATGGCTGAAACCGAGGGATAAACGAAATCAAAAATAATTAAAATCCCCTTGACAAACAGACCTCAATGCGGTAAAATACGCAAGCTATCCGGGATCGGGTGCCACGGCTTAAGAAATTTGAAAAAACTTGAAAAAAGTTCTTGACAAATGGAAGGCGCCGTGCTAAGATAAGCAAGCTAACCG
>CAMFFO010000006.1 GCA_945949735.1 uncultured Clostridia bacterium
GAGCAAAAGTCCGCGTGGGATTGATGTGGTATCTTTAACTTTGGGAAACTCCGGTTTCCCACTTGGAGACGGCTTTGCAGCTGACCCCGATTTTGTCCGCCAGGGCCTGCTGGGTCAGCTTTTTCCCCTCCCGCAGCCGGCGGATAGCAGCGGATGTCACATAGGTATTCATGAATACCCCTCCTTTTCGGAACCAGCATACCACGGTTTTTCTTCCCGCGCAACCTACGCGCCGTAGAGCGCCTTGCCTCCCCGGGGCGGGCGGAGGGAAGCTGCTGCGCAGAAAGCTTTCCCTGCACCAATCGCCGCAATCCCGCAATGCAGCAAAGTGGATTCGGGAAGGAAAGGCCAATGAAAAAAGGATGACTCACGTTTTGCCGAGATCCGGAAGGCGCCAATCCCCGCGACAAAGCAGACCGGAAAATTGGTGTTTGAAAAGTGCTGTCATTGCGAGACCAGTCCGCAGACTGGTCGTGGCAATCCCCCTGTTGAGAGGAACCAGGTTACGATTACCACCAAAAATCGCAGGAACCCCCATTTTTTTGGGTGCTAATCGGTACATTTCCCCTCTAACCGGGGGATTGCCACACCAGTCTGCGGACTGGTTCGCAATGACAGATAATTTTGAACGCGAAGCGAAAAACACCAATTTGTCGGCGTGCTGGCAAAGCGCATGGGCATTCTTGCTTAACTATCCAAGCATCTGCAGAATGTCATCCCGGGAACCGGCCGGAATTCCCGCCAGGAAAGAGAACATGGGATCCAGGCACTTTTCCCAGTAGTCAATCTCGTGGTTGCCGCTGCCGCCGACATACTGGCAGGCGTAGCCCCTTGCGGAAATCATTTCGGCAAACTCCTTGCCATGGGGATACACCAGCTGATCCTGGTCGCCGCAGCACAGCAGGATTTCCGGGGCATTCTGCCTGTTATCCTCCGTATAAAAGCTTGGCAGGCACCACTCGGAGGCTCTGTATTCTTCTGCAGTTCCAAACAGGTCCTCCAACTGCTGCGGAAGAAATTCCGCGGCAGGATGCTCCTCCATAACACGGTATATGTCGATTGCGGGAGACAGAGCCACCACCTTACTGAAGGTATCTCTGTACTTCAGACCGTTATACAGCGCGCCGTAGCCGCCCATGGAAATGCCCGCAATGTAGGTGTCCTCCCGCCTGGTGGACAGGGGCAGCATTCTGCGGGTCACATCCACCACTTCCTTGCCCACAAAGGTGCTGTAATTCTGGTATTTTTCGGGATGATCAATATAGAACCGATTCTCGCCGTCCACAATGATCACCGCGATATTCTTCAGCTCTACTTGGCGGCGCAGACGCAGGAAGGTTGCGATTTCCGTGCTGTCGCCGGAGAAGCCCGGAAGGAAATATACCGTTTTCAGGGGATTGGTATCCAGGCCTGCCACGGCTGCATCCGGCAGATAAGCGCGGATCGTAACGCCCTTCATCTGGGCGAATGATTTGTACTCGAAGGTCATGTATGCCATAGTCACTTTCTCCTTATTTCAATAATTCCAAACCAACATCCGTAACGCTGCCGTTCACTGCATTCCAAAGCCATTCCATGGGAGAAATATCGCCCATTCGGAACTCCGGGGCATCCAGCACACAGTGCTGGATCATGCCGTTCTTCTGAAAGCCATGGAGATAAATACCGAAAGGATGGGGCAGCGCTTTCAGCGCCTGAATATGCGCGCGCAGCAGCCGCTCCATATTCCGCACCGCATCATCCGTCAGGGCAAAGCTTCCGGTATCCAGATAGTTCTGGAAGGTAGCCAGAACACCATCCGGATATCCGCAGAGGAACAGGTACCTCGCTCTGCCGCCGATCAGCTCCTGAGTATTCCGGAAAAGATCCAGCACGATATTATCCCCGGTAACTGCCTGAGCAAGGGGCTCCGGCGCTTTCCAGACCTCCCGGGCAATCCGGGGCCATTCCGGTGTGCGCAGAAAGGCGCTGTCTGCACAGATGGTGACATCGGCGCAGCTGCCGTATGCCTGAACGATTTCCGCGGAGAGCGCGCTTGTACCGAAACCACCGGCGCTGACTCCGGTTATCAGGAGCTTATCGGGTGCGGGAAACATTTCCCGGATTTGATCCAGATAGATTTTAAAGTTCCGATAGCCATAATGCCGCAGAACCCGGGCCTGCCCGCTTTCATCCTGCCAGGGGAACACGCCGTTGCCTATATGCATATCCGCGGTCCCATAGTTGACCATGACAATGCTCCAGTCGGCAAAACGGTTGCCGGCATCCAGCGAAAGCAGGCCTTGATTCTTCAGGACATGGAAGAAATAGTATTCGTTGTTCGGGTGACATTCGTCGGTATAAAACGCCATGTTCGGGCGGAAAAAGTCCCGAATGCTGCCCGGACAGCCGGCAGTTTCTTTTCCAAAGGAGAATCCTCCGCCAATGAAAAAGATCACCAGATGATCGGTTGTTCCCTTTTTCAGGTACATCCACTGATCGCTGCCGCCCGCGTTGACGCAGCCTGCCATCTTTTTGCGGTACCATACCTTGGGCTCCGGAGCATCCCCATTCAGATTCTTCAGAAGCGGTTCTGTTTCCAGCCACTGAAGGGTTTCCCTGTATTGCTTTTCCCACGCTTCCACAATACTGCCTCCCTCATTCATAGCGGTAAATATCCCCGGTTGGAACATAGGTCACCGGGACCTGATCGTCCAGCAGCGTTTTCAGCCAGTCCGCCGTATATCGCATACCCAATTCCTCCAGATTGAAATGTCCAATGTTCATGCAGGCACGCGCCTTTCCAAGGGCGACAGCGTCCCGGATATAGGACAGGATGTCCCATTCGACGATCTCACCGGGAATCAGCACCTGGATGCCGTTCTCCTTTTCCATTTGGCCGATGAGCATGGTCGCGTAATCCAGGTAGGCGCCTTTGCCGCCATCGGGGACAAAGCAGCCGGGAAAGAGATGCGCGCAAAGCGCCACGCTGGAAACTCTGTCCTTTGGATTGTCTATGTATCTAAGGCAACACCGCGCAATTGCGTCTGCGGCCGGATGGCGGGACTTTTTCCCCCATCCGCACAGTTTGGAAAACAGGAAATACACCAAGTATTCCCCTGTTTTCCAAACTTTCGGCTGAGGGAAAATCCCTCGCCTCCGGTTCTTGCCGAATTGTGCGGTGTTGCCTTAACTGATTATCGCGCTGCTCTCCAGGCATCGTACTGCGCCTGCTTCTCCGCGATTATATCATCAATACCGGCATCTTTCAATGCCTGCACGAACTTGGGAATCTCCGTGTCGGGATCCGCGCTGCCGCAGTCCAGGGCGGAGTAATACTGCATGATCACATTGTTGACAGCCGCGTACTGGTTGACGACCTTGGAACTGTCAAAGACAAAGCCGAAGGATACGGATCTGTCAGCTGCGGTATTCTGCGCAACGCCCCACGCAACGCTTTCCTTCGTTGTACCTGCCGCGGTGTATTCCAGGCCGGTGTAAGCGTTGCCCATATTGATATAGCCGCCGGGATAAGGAACGGAAGAAGCGTCAAAGCCTTCGGGGGGCTGAACGGTGCCATCTGCATTGACCACATAGTCGCGGCCCTCGATGCCCCACTGCAGCAGGTTGGCGATCTCGGCATTGCAGTAGGTCAGATTGATGAACTTCAGCGCGGCCTGCGGATGCTTGGAGGTCGAGGCGACGCACCAGGACTGGTTCACGGGGAGATTGGTGCTGATCATGGAATTGCCGATCAGCTTGCTGTTCAGGGGAACGCCGGTCTGGGCGGATGCATTCGCGGCGACAGATTCCGGGGCGCTGCCCTGACCGGTGATGTTGCAGAACGCGTTGCCGCCGGCCAGAATCTCAATATTCGTAAAGGTGGTGGTGGCCAGATCCTTCATAATGTAGCCCTTTTCATACCATTCGTGTACCAGGGCCATCTGTTTGGCGTATTCCTCGGTTTCGAACAGGTTCACGACCTTGTCGCTGCCGGGCATCAGCACGCCGGCGGGCATCAGGGGATTGTCGCCCATGGCATCCACACCGGCAATGGCATAGGTCATTCCCGTCCAGCCGCCAAAGCCGGCGTTGCCTCCGACCAGGCAGTACATTTCGGGATGCGCTTCATGTACGATTTCAAAAATGGCTGTCAGATCCTCAACGGATTTCACGGAATCCATGTCCAGATTCAGTTCCTTGGCAATATCCTCACGCCATGCCACGTTTAGTCCCAGCGCGGTGGGCATCCAGACGGGAATGGTATAGATCCGTCCATCCTTCTTGGTGCATTCCCACCAGTCCTCGGGGATCAGCTTCATGACATCGGGGCAGTTTTCTTCCAGCAGATCGGTGATATCGGCACACATTTCCTGGGACAGGATGGCCTGGAAGTTCTGGACGGCACAGAACACGTCAACCTGGCTGCCGGCCTGCATATCCATGGCGACCTTGTTGGAGTATTCCATGACAGGATAAATCTGCAGGTCGATCTCTACGCCGATCTTCTCTCTGGAGATTTTGTTGATCTCGTCCTCAACGGACTGGATTGCCTCGTTGGAGGGAAGCGTGTTGATGGTCCAGGTGGCATAGACGATCTTTTCAACCTCGTGTGTTTCGCTGCCGGAATCCTTTGCGCCGCAGCCTGCAAAGAGGCCCAGAATCATGGCAAAGCATACCAGCAGGGTTACGATTCTTTTGGTTTTCATAATGATCTCTCCTTTTATATTATTCACCCTTGGGCGAACAGAATACGAAATTGGGTCATGCGCTTATCGGGTCAACTCAGCATACCGGCAAATTGGTGTTTGTAGTTCTCAAACGCATTCCATTTCTACCGTAGGGGCGGCTATTAGCCGCCCGAAACGTTACGGTTTTTGAGCGTTTTCGATAGAATGGGTTGCTTTCGCAGACGAAAGCAACGCGGGCGGCTAATAGCCGCCCCTACGGTGGCATCCCGACAAACACCAATTTTCCGTACTGCTGAAGGCAACCGTTGGGTCATCCCTTTACGGCGCCAACCACAACGCCGCGGATCAGATGCTTTTGCACAAAGGGGAACAGAACCAAAACCGGCAGCATCCCAATCACCGCCAGCGCCATGCGTACCGAGAAGCTGGGAAGCTCCACATTTATCATCATCGAGGAATTTGCCGCTGTGCTCTTTAGCGCCTGGATATTGTTCATGATCCGCATCAGGAAGTTCTGGATCCCAAAAAGGCTGGCATCGTTGATATAGTACAGGCCGTTGATCCAGTCATTCCAATAGGTCAGCGCCGTAAACAGACTAATGGTGGCAATCACCGGTACCGCCAGCGGCAGTACAATTCTGAAAAAGACCTGGAAGTCGTTGGCGCCATCCAGCTGGGCTGCCTCAATCAGGGAGTCCGGAATATTGTTGGTATAGAAATTACGAACCAGAATCACATGAAATGCGACCACCAGATAGTTGGGGAGAATAAGGGCAAGAATGGTGTCTTTCACATGGAGATATCTTGTCCAGAGAATGTAGGAGGCCACCACGCCGCCGTTGAACAGCATTGTAAAAAAGACAAAGAAGGACAATGCGTTCCGCCAGCGAAAGCTTTTTCGGGACATCGGATAGGCAAGCATCGTTGTAATGGCTGTACTCAAAACCGTACCGGTCAGCGTGACAAAGATGGATATGCCGTAGGCGCGAAAAATAGTTGCTCCCTGTTTGATCATATACAGGTACGCATCGATGCTCCACTTCTCCGGGAAAAGGGAATAGCCGTTGTTCAGGATTTCCTTTTCATCCATAAAAGAGGAAACGACCAGCAGCGCAATGGGCAGCAGCGTGAGGGCTACCAGCGCCAGCAAGATAGCCGTACATATTCTGACTGTTCTTTTTTGTTCGCGAACCATATCTTTTCCTCCTCAAAACAGCGCATTGTCCTTGTCGATCTTTCGAACCAATGCATTGGCGCTGACCACCAGGAGGAAGCCCATCACGGACTGGAACAGCGCAGCCGCGGCGGCCATGCTGATGTTATTGGAATCCATAAGCGCGCGGTATACATAGGTATCGATCGTCTGCGTTACCGGGAAGAGCTTGCCCGCGTTCTGCGGAACCTGATAGAACAGGCCAAAGTCCGAAAAGAATACCCGACCAACGCTCATGAGCGTTGTAATAATGACCGTGGGTTTGAGCATGGGTAAGGTAATGCGAAAGATCTGCTGAAGCTTTGAGGCTCCGTCCAGCTGCGCGGATTCATAGATGTCCTTGCTGATTCCCGCTATGGAAGCCATGTAAATAATGCAGGTGTACCCCGTATTCTTCCACAGGTATACCAACAGCAGGATCAGGGGCCAATATTTTGTTTCGGAGTAAAAGGAGATGGGCTGCAGCCCCAGCGCAGGCAGAACCCTATTGTCCAGAAAGCCGCTGTCGGCATTGAAGAACGCAAAGGAAATTACGCCGATCACGACCCAGGACAGCAGATTGGGCAGCAGCAGCGAAGCCTGGAAAAATTTCGCGCGAAGCCGCTCTCCCAGCTCTGTCAGAAGAATCGCCAGGAAAATGGAAGCAGCAGTTCCCACCACGATAAAACTCAGATTATATAGCAGCGTGTTGCGGGTCATGATCCAGGCGTCGCTGGTTCGGAACAGAAATTCAAAATTGTCAAACCCGCACCACGCGCTTCCAAAGATGCCCCGGGTATATTTGTAATCCTTGAAAGCAAGGAATACTCCAAACATGGGAAGATAGTTGTTTATGAAGAGGTATACGATCCCCGGCGCGGCGATAAGCCACATCCTCCAGGAACTGCTGCCCAGGCGTTTTTCTTTTTGCTTCATGGATCACCCCTCCTTGAAGATCAGTTGAATAAAGTCATAGAAACACCGCTGCCAAACCTTCCATTCATGGGCGCCATGATATATCCTTCGTTCACAGGAAATACCCCAACGCTCCAGCATCTCGTCATCGGCGAGGAAACGAGGCAGGTACTCATCGCAGTCGCCCATTGCCCGGAAAAATGGCTGCATATTGGAGCGGTACGCACGCAGCAGCTCCGGAACCAGATGATCCTGCTCGTCCGTCAGAAAATTCTGGAAAAACCCGCTGAACAATCCTGCTCCTGAAAACAGCTCCTGATGCTTCAGGGTGATATACGCTGTCTGGAGGCTTCCCATGGATAGGCCCGCCATCACGCGGTGCTCCCGGTCGTCAATCGTGCGAAAATGGCTGTCCACGTAAGGAATAACTTCCCCGACCAGCATTTTCTCGAAGGTTCCCAGCTTCCCCAGGAGGATTTCATCCTTCTGCTCAAAGGTCAGCATCCCGTTGCACATGACCACAATGGCAGGCGTTGCTTTTCCCTCGGCAATCAGATTGTCGAAAATAAAATTGAGCTTTCCCTCCGAAATCCACACCGTTTCGTTCTCCCCGAAGCCATGCTGCAGATAAAGTGTGGGATAACGCGTTGTCCCCGCCATATATCCCGCGGGAAGATACACATAAATGCGCTCCATACGGCCGCTGATACGGCTGTTCATATAGCACATGGCCACATGACCGTGAACCTCCGTTCTGGGACGGATCACGCTGGTTTCTTCCATGATCTCAATAAAATTGGCGGGCCGGTTCCCATAGAACCCGATCGGGAGCCGTTCATTCAGAACACGATTCCCGTCCACCTGTATTTCCAGCGCGATAAAGCCCTCCAGGGGAGCCGTGACGCCGCTCCAAAGATCGCCTTCCTTTTCCAGCTCCAGCCAGGCACAGGTCTGAGCCATCCACTTTACCGAGACTCGCTTTGCGTTTGGGTAAAACAGGTGGAATTTTACGCGCCTGTCGGGAAGGACCTCATAAGCAGGCGGTACCAGGAGCTTTCTGGGAAAAGCAGTTGTGGGATCGTGGGCAGATACCTTGTGAACCAGATTTACATCCTGAAAGGAAACGCTGTCGGAGATCTGAATACTATCCGCTGTTTTCATCTTAATCCTCCCATATGCGCTTGGGATCGAATCGGATCGCGCCCTTTTTGCAGGCGTAAAACCCGTTCCTGATATACGCCGCATCCGGCGGGCCGTTGAGGATCCGATCGCAGTTCGAAATGTACACGTCCAGAATATCCGTTCCCAGAGGCGTTTGCTGGTGGGCAGGGAAAAATGTTGTGATTCTCCCTTTCTGAACCAGCTCTTTCAGGCTGACCACGGATGACCGGAAGGTCTGTACACTGGCGCTCTCCGGAAACTGGAGCAGCACGCCGGCCTGACAGGTCGTATCACCGGAAAATGCCCATTTGTTTTTTTCATCCAGAAGCGTAATGGAACCAATCGTATGTCCCGGCGTTTTCAGAATGCTGACCTTGCGCCGGCCCAACTCGAAATACATCTGCTCCGGCAGCGGCACAGATGTGGACGGTTCACAGTGAACCGTGTCCTTTACCCGCAGCATGGGCAGCTTCAGCAGAAATCGGGGGAGCTTATTCTCCCGCGCGATCTCCTCCATGAGCCCCATGAGATATTCCGGATCACTGTGCCGAAGAAAAACCTCCCGGTCATCCTGGGAAATATGCACCTGCGGATACAAATGATTGCCATGCATATGATCCATATGGCCATGGGTGTTCACCACGATCAGAGGCAGATCCGTGATCTGCCGGATGGCGGCGGGAACATCCGTAAAGCCGTATGCCGTATCAATCAGCAGCGCTTTCTCTGTGCCGATCAGCAGGTACATATACACATCCGTGCCAAAAGAAGCTTCAGTAAAGCGGTAGGTATCTTTTCCGATTTTAGTGACGCGTGCTTTCTTCATCTCTCAGTGCTCCTTTTCCTTTTATTGGGGTTTCAATACTGCAAATTCCGGAACAGAATCAAAGGGTTGTCAGCTTGCGCATCCGCCTGACAAAATTGGTGTTTGTTGAGTATACACTGTCATTGCGAGCCAGTGCGCTTAAGTGGCGTGGCAATCCCCCGGTTAGAGGGAAAATGTATCGACAACTGCCCCACAGAGCGGGAAAACCTTGCGATTTTTGGTGGTAATCGTTACCTGGTTCCTTTCAACCGGGGGATTGCCACACCAGTCTGCGGACTGGTTCGCAATGACAGATAATTTTGGACGCGAAGCGACAAACACCAATTTTCCGGTTTGCGGATTTAAACCGATATACCCATTTCTCAGCACGGTTCGCATTCTTTTTTCCATGGCGCAAAACCGGCGGCAAGGAAATACACTTTCGACGCGGAATCCCTCCTGTGCGGCGCTGATTCTTGGCTGTTTCACAATGTTCCATTTAAAGTAGTGGAACGTTCTATCCGGAGTATAATACTTCGGGTGAATATTTTCAACCTGTTTTGTTGTCTGCACGAAAAAAACAGCAGAATGCACAACCTTTTGCATTCTGCTGTTTCCATTTTGACAATCACTTTGTGGAACTTCTAAGTTGTTCCACCCTTTTTGAATTCTACCGGAACGATGATTTCCTCCGCCGTGCGCTCTCCCGCCATCCGGCGCAGAACCAAGTCCACGCAATGCCTGGTCAGCTGCGGTACATTCTGAACAACGGTAGTAATCTGCGGGCTTGTAATCTGCGTAAGTTCATTGCCGTCATACCCCACGATTTTCATTTGCTCCGGGATGCGTATTCCTTGGGCCGCGGCTTCCGCAAGGCAGCAATAAGCCATGACATCGTCCGTAAAAACACCGTCCGTCCGGCTGTACAGCTTCAGATATTCGCTGATTTGCTCTTTCATGATCTTGAATGACATCACCGCGCCGGATAGCTCCGCAACCGTTACGCGAACGCCATGTTCCTGAAGAATACGCTGGCACTCCTGCGTGCGAAAATCACCAAACAGCCGATTCCCATGCTTCACAGCCAGGAGCAGCACATTTTTGCAGCCGCAGCTGAAAAGCTCCTGCGCCGCCAGTTGGCCCCCCTGCCGGTGATCGGACGAAACCATCGGAAGTCTGCTGCCTAAGAGACGTTCGAAGCTCACCACAGGAAGCCGCTCCATTCTGGCGATCTCCTCCATTGTCACGTCCGCGTTGAGGATCAATCCGTCCAGTTCCTGTTTTTCCAGCAGTTCCAGCATTTCCGACACCCGGCCCTGAACCCCCAAAGCATTGCAAACGACCGTCTTATACCCATGCCGGGCAAGCTCCACTTCCGCGTATTTCAAAAACGCTCCATAAAACGGGAAGGATATATCCGGGAGCACAACTCCCACACAATGGGTGCTTTTTGTATTTTTGTTCTTTTCTTTCGGTGTATAGCGGAGCTTTTTTGCCGTTTCCAATACCAGCAGTCTGGTTTCGTCAGACACATAGCCATTTCCCGTTATGGCTCTGGAAGCGGTTCCCACGCTGACCCCCGCTTCTCTGGCGATATCCCGAATCGTAGCCATCAAACCACCATCCTCTCTTTATCCTGTATTATACTATCACAAAATGGAACAATGTCAACTGTTCCATTTCTTGTGGATCAGGTTACGATGTCCCTCCATCGGGCCGGAGACGGCTAAAGCGGGAGAGAATCCTGTTATTCACCAGGAGGGAACGGAAATGAAAAAGCAATTCCGTCTCTTCTCAAAATGACGAAAGCGGCGAAATCCTCTTCGGGAAGAGAGGGGACGGGAGAAAGCAAAATAACACTTGACATTTTCAATGTTTATTTGTATAATTGGCACAAATAAAAATCCGTATTGATTGTTGAGTAACGGACAGATTCACTGGCAGGTGTATGCCGGTGGTCTGTCCTTTTTTTAATGGAAGGAGCAATGGAACATGAATACGATCTTCACAAGAGCCAGTGTGCGCAGATTCCTGCCCCGGCAGGTGGAGGCGGATCAGCTCATCCGGCTGGTGCGGGCAGGCATGGCTGCGCCCACGGCAGGGGATCAGAGACCCTGGGAGTTCTATGTGGATACCGATCCGGAAAGCATCGCGCGTTTGTCGCAGGCGACGCCTTATGCCCGGGCCGCCAAGGGGGCGCCGGCAGTGATCATTCCCTGCTACCGGACGAATGTATGGGCGCCGTCCTGCTGCGTGCTGGATCTCAGCGCCGCTACGGAGAACATACTGCTGGAGGCGGCGTCTCTGGGATTGGGCGCGGTCTGGATGGGGGTCGCTCCCCAGGAGGGCTTTATGAAAGCGGTGGGCGAGATTCTGCAGCTTCCGGAGGACGTCCACCCCTTTGCGCTGATTCCCTGCGGCTATCCCGCGGAACCTCCGAAGCCCAGGGACAAATTTGACCCGGAACGCATCCATTGGATACGGGCCGGGAGCGTGTAAGCCTTGCGTCGTATGAGCGCATCCTGAGATGAGTCGAATTCATCGGATGCAGATTTATAAAGAAAGAAGGAAATCATATGGATCCCAAGAAGCAGCAAGAAATTCTGGAAGAATTGTTTGGATGCCCCCTGCCTGTGCTGGACCCGGTATATACGGAGCCCAACGCTTACAGCAGAATGTCACCGAACTACCTGATCACCCCGTACCTTCTGAGCGAAGTGTACACCGTGGAAGAAATGAAGATGGTTCAGCTGATGCCGGCCACAGCGGAGCAGATCGCGCAGAAGCTGGGCCTGGATACGGAGCACTGCGTCCGGGTTTTGGAGAATATGCTGGACTTTGCCCGCATTGTATCCACCAACAAGGCCGATCCCAAGGTGTACAGCCCCCACCTGAACATGGTGGCATTCCGGGACAGCCTGGGACTGGGCTTCCTCTCTCATAAAATGGATTGGACGCCCAGGATGCGGGCCTTCCGGCTGATGGATCACTGGATCCATGTGGATTATTCCCCCATGGCTGCGGAACTGGTAAAGTGGGAGATGCGGGTTATTCCCAAGTGGGAATCCATTAAGGACATTCCCGGCATCATGTACTGCGAGAACGCAAAGGAGATCATGGAGCGCAATGTCCGGGCAGGAACCATGCTCAATGTTCAGTGCGTCTGCCGCGCCTACAGAAGCTACCTGGATGAGGGCAAGTATAATCCCGACCATTGCGCGGAGCTTCATGAGCATTCCGCCGAGGACGGACACTGCTTCTCCTTCGGCTCCACCGCAGAATTCTACAAGAAAAAATATCCCGATTCCCATCTGCCCACTATGGACGAGGCCATGGAGCTGCTGAAGTCCGGCGACGAGTCCAGGTGCATCTACCAGCTGCCCAATACCCGGGAAACGACCCAGTTCTGCTCCTGCTGCACGGACTGCTGCGCGGTAAGCTACCATTACGAAGCCGTGGGCATCAAGGATGTGCGTAAGCCCAGCCGCTTCAGACCTTATTGGCGGGAAGCGAAATGCGTGGGCTGCCAGATCTGCGAAACCCGCTGCAACTATGACGCCATCCAGGTTGTGGACGGAGCCGTTGTGATTCACGAGGATCTGTGCAAGGGCTGCGGCAACTGCGTTGTGACCTGCCCGACCAAGGCTCTGAAGATGAAAATTGTCCACGGGCCCGAATGGATCCCGGATGTTCCCTACATCGACGGCTGGTCCATCCACGATGAGCTGGAGGGCGAGGAAAACAGGAAGGCCGCCGAGGAGCAGGGCGCGAAAATCTCGGTGTGAGCCCTGCTCTCCCCGAAAAAACGAAGGGCACAGATTTGAGGCTGCCCGGAAAGGGAGGTTACTATGGGACTGTTTCATTGCCCCCTGGGAGCGCTTGGCTATGGAGATGACGGCTGCATTCAGTGCGGCCTGTGCAGCGCGGTTACCCGTGCCGAGAAAATCGCGGCAACCCAGAAAATGCGGGCCTGGATTCGTGAAAACCGGCAGAGCTCCAACCCGGATCTGCTGATTCAGAAGATTGCCGTATGCGGAAAGGGAGGTTCAGGAAAAAGCACCCTGACGGCGCTGCTGTCAGGAGCGCTGGAGCATATCGGCTACCGGACCCTGATCCTGGATACGGACAGCTCCAATGGGGGCCTGTACAAAAAGCTGGGCATGGACGCCCCTCCGCTTCCTCTGAATCAGACGGGGGAGGGGGACTGCCCTCCGGCGTTTCTGGATCGCGAGCAGATCTACTTCGAGGAGGTGGAGGAACCCTTCGTCGTCACCAATCGGATGCGGTCGCTGGTCTGCGCCGGAAAGATCGAGGATCCGCTGATGGGCTGCGCCTGCACCATCGGCGAATATGCCCGGATCCTGATTCAAAAGCTTTCCACCCAGGCAAGAGAGATCGTAATCGCCGATCAGGAGGCCGGCGTGGAGAGCTTCGGCCGGGGCATTGAGGCGAGCTGTGACACGATCCTGATCATGGTTGAGCCATCCATTGAATCCGTTGAGCTGGCTGGCAAGATCCAGTACATGGCCCAGGGAATCGGCATCCAGAGGATTCGGGCGATTCTCAACAAGATCGAGGACGAGGAGCAGGAGGAGTTCATTCTGGATCGGCTCACGGAACAGGGAGTTCGCTGTCTGGGAAAAATTGAGGACAGCAGGCAAATCCGAAGCCGGAATCTCTTCTCCAGAGAATTGCTCCCCGAGGAGGGCTTCGCGCTGGCGGGCAGCATTGCGACCTGTATGCTGGACGAGGCGGAAATGACCTACGATCGGCCATAAGGATTTTAAACATGAATGGGCTAAAATATCAGACAAAAATTGTAAATATTCAACAAAATCCACGTGACTTTTTTATGTTCTTTGCGAATTGAAATCCCGACAGGATTATGATACCATGAAAATATAAAAGCACGATGAATTTGAGTGTGCACAAAATACCGATCAAGGAATTGATGGGTATTTTGTGCACTTTTTTATGCCCTTTTGGTCGTGCAATAAAATGGGAGAAAGGTGTGTTACTATGCAGAGCTACAAAATCGTTTTGGGGTACGTTCCGGTGCAGAGAGATATGTTCCCGGGCAAGCCCGCACAGATGATGAATGAGAAGATCCTGTCAAAGGTCAATGAGATCTGCGGCAGGCTTGGGGATGTGGAGCTGGTAAAGATCGATGATGTGGCACTGGGCGGTATGCTTTGGTGCAAGGATGATGTGGCACGCGTTTCCAGGCACCTGATTGAAAACCGGGTGGACGCGGTGTTCTTCCCCCATTGCAACTTTGGCCAGGAGGAGGCAGTGGCAAAGGTTGCCAAGGCTGTAGGGAAGCCCGTTCTCCTGTGGGGCCCCAGAGATCCTTCGCCCAAGGGTGAGGACGAGTTCCGTGTGTTTGATACCCAGTGCGGTCTGTTTGCCACCTCCAAGGCGCTGTCCCGCTATGGAGTGCCCTTTACCTATATCGAAAACTGCTGGCTGGACGCGCCGGAATTTGAGACGGGTTTTGAGAAATTCATCCGGGTTGCCAGCGTCGTGAAATCGGTGCGCAGTATGCGCATCGGACAGATCGGCCCCAGGCCGAGACAGTTCCTGTCCGTAGAGGTCAATGAAAGCGAGTTGCTGGAAAAGTTCGGCATCGAAGTGACGGTCATCTGGACAGAGGAGATCACCACCGTTGTCAAAAAGCTGTTCAGCGGCATGGGAGATCAGATCGGAACACCCCTGGGTGTGGAGCTGCCAATAACCGTGCGGGAGTGGAAGAAGGACGGAACACCGGATCCCAGGATCGCCCAGAGGGTTCAGGAGTTCAAGGATGCGCTGGATTGCTCCGCCATGCCCGATGAGAAGCTGTCGCTGATGGCTGCCGTGGAGATTGCCATTGAGGAATTGGCACGGATCAACAATCTGGACGCGGTTGCGGTGGATTGCTGGGCGTATCTGGCCGCTCAGTATGGGATCCAGACCTGCTTCATCCTGGGCGACCTGATGGATCACGGCCTGATTGCCGCCTGCGAAACCGATATCCATGCTGCCATCACTGCCAGAATGCTCCAGGCTGCGGCAAGGGGAACCACCGCCCCCTTCGTGGCGGATATGACCTGCCGTCACCCGACCAACGAAAACGCGGAGCTGATGTGGCACTGCGGCCCCTTCGCCAAGTCTCTGAAGAAGGAGGGCGTCAAGGGCTCCATCCGCACCGGAAAAGGCTTCTACGAGATCAAGGGCGGCGATGTAACCATCGCCCGGTTCGATCAGATCGGCGGCAATTACAGCCTCTTTGCGGATCAGGCCGTCGGCTGTGAGGGCCCCAGGACAAACGGCAACTACCTGTGGGTGGAGACCAACAACTGGCCCGCCTGGGAAAAGAAAATTATCTATGGCCCCTACATCCATCATATGGTTGGCATCCATGGCTGCTATGCGGACATTCTGAAGGAAAGCTGCAAGTACATTCCGTTCCTGAACCATGACAGCGTCAACGTGATCGGGGAATTGTAATTATCGCAGAGGAGTGACGTGGGTGAAATTTGGATGGGAAATTATTTCGGGCGTCAACGGATCCCGGGGGGATCGCTGGGTTCTCTATGCGCAGGAGGATGCGTGCCGGCGCGCCGAGCTGCATATCTATCCGGGCATGGGCATGAAAACCGGTGGATTTTTGTGGAAGGGGAAATGGTACACTCCTGCGGAGCCCGCCTGGAGCAGATTTCTTCAGGGGATGCCATCCTTCGGCGCGCCGATCCTGTTTCCGACGCCAAACCGGGTTCGGGACAACTGTTTTACATTTCAGGGCAACCGCTATTCCATGACGAAGAACGGAGCGCCCCACGCACTCCATGGGGTGGCTTATGACTCCCAATGGGATTGGATGGAGCCCCGGGCGGAAGTGGAGTTCGCCGAAATGCGGGGCAGACTGGAAATCCTTCCCGGAACGGAAAACTGGGAGGCATTCCCATTCCGCTGCCGGCTGGAGGTTGCCTATCAGCTGCACCGGGACGGGTTCCGCTTCCGCTATGAGGTTGTCAACCTGGGCGAGGGGAGTATGCCCTATGGCGTCGGACTGCACACCGGCTTTGTGGCAGAGCACGGGGAGCCTGTCTATCTCCGCTTTCCGGCAAAGGCCCGCTACGAGACAACGCCGGAGCTGCTCCCAACCGGGAACCTGATCCCGGATTGGAAGTCCAACGGCGACGGGCCGGAAGGCGGCACAGCCGTGGATTCGCTGAAGCTGGATACCCCATTCCTCATGGAGCGGGAGGACATCTGCCTGCTTTATCCCCGGCGAAACTGCAGGATCCGCATCCGTCCTACGCCGGATTTCACCGTGGCGGTGCTGTATACCCCCTCTTCCATGGGACATATCCCGGCGGCGCCTGAGGATCTGTTCTTTGTGGAGCCTCAGACCTGCTGTACCGATGCCATCAATCTGCACGAGGCCGGAATGGAGCGTACAGGGCTGCGGATCCTCCAGCCGGGCCAATCGGAATCCGGCAGCATCGATTATATCTTTGAGGAGGCATGGCAATGAGGTACAAGTCTTTTGGAAATATGTGCTGGGATGTGTCCGTCATCAGCGCGGGAACCTGGCAGCTGGGAGGTACCAACTGGGGCGACGTGGACGCGGAGCGAGCGGTGGAAGCTATCCGGGGGATGGTTGAGCGTGGGGTATCCCTCATCGATACGGCTCCGGTGTACGGCTTCGGAGACCCCGGGCTGGAGGATTTTGGCTTCGGGAACGCGGAAAAGCTGGTGGGCAAGGCCCTGAAGGGCGTCCGTGACCGGGTACGGGTGGTAACCAAATGCGGTCTGGACTATGATCGGGCTCTGGGCCCCCGGAGCCTGTGCAAGGATATGCGCGCGGAGCAGATCCTCGCAGGCTGCGAGGCCTCCCTCAGAAGGTTGGACATGGACTATATCGACCTTCTGCTTGTTCACTGGCCGGATCAGAAAACGCCGCTGGAGCAGATTGCCGAGGCTATGGACCGGCTGCTCCGGGATGGCAGGATCCGGGCCTACGGCCTGTCGAATTTCGCTCCGGAGGATGTGCTCCGGCTTCATGAAATGCTCCCCGTGGGAGCGGTTCAGCTGGAATACTCCATGGTCAACCGGGTGAACGAGAACCAGCTTCAAATGCTGCATGACAAAGGGATCGGCACCATGACCTATGGTTCCCTGGGCTCCGGAATTCTGACCGGCGCCATTCGGACAAAGCCGGACTTCAGGCCCGGAGACACCCGGATCACCTTCTATGACTACTTCCGGGAGCCCAAGTTTACAAAAATCCAGGGCTTATTGGTGCAGATGGATCGGATCGCGCAGAGCAGAGGCGTGTCCCTGTCCCAGATCGCCATCAACTGGAGTACCCAGAAAGACTACATTGATACTGCCATCTGCGGTGTCAGCAAGCTGCGCCATGTGGAAGAGAACTGTTCCGCCACGAATTGGACGCTGACCCCGGAAGAGCTGGCGCTGCTGGATCGGGCAATTGATACGCTTGAAGAAAATGAAAACTGAACCAAGGAAGCTATGATGAAATTGGCAGGAGCCGCTGCTCCGCCGCAGACGCAATTGTGCGGCGCGGCTCTACCTATAAGAAAGGGTGAACCAAAATGAAAACAATCACGGTAAAGGAATTGACACTGGAAAATTTCAGACCCTATGGCAGCTTCTCGGACATCGCCAGGCCCGCCGGGCTGGGCGGCGGAATCCCCGGGATGAAATTCTATCCCGACCGGGAATTTGTGGAGCTGGGCTCCTGCCATGCGGCGGCGATTTCCATTACGGAGGTCACTGATCAGCTGAAGCATGTGGTGGTGGCCCTGGAGCAGCACGCCCACTGCGGCGAAGGAATGATGTCCATCGACGGCGATATGCTGGTATATTTTGCTCCTGCCGGCTTGAACTATCCCCAGGTCGTAGACTTCGTGGAGGCCTTCGTGGTTCCCAGGAATACCTTTGTGACCATTCGTCCCGGCGTATGGCACTGTATGCCCTTTGTTATGGAAGGCGGCAGCATCCATGTGGTCAATGTGCTTCCCGAGCGCACCTATGCAAACGATACCAAGATGCATGTTCTGAAAGAGGAAGAGCGAATTCTGATCTCGACTGGGGGGTGCTGATCCGTGGCATTTGTTCATGTGAGGGATCTTTTGGAGGAGGCAAAGAAGCAGAATACTTCCGTAATTGCCTTCGACGCGCTGGATTACAATACCATCTGCTCCTGCATCCGCGGGGCGGAAATCGCCCGCAGACCGGTAATAATCATGCTCTATCCCGGAATGCGGGAGATCATCAGCTTTCGGTCGTTTGCTGCTATAGTAAAGGATCTTGCCCAGAAGGCATCCGTGCCGGTGGCGCTCCATCTGGATCATTGCACCAATTATGAACTGCTGATGCAGGCCATAGAGGATGGCTTTACCTCAGTGATGGCGGATGGCTCCACGCTTTCCTATGAGGACAATGTCCGTTTTACCAGATCCGTTGTCCAGGCGGCCCGGGAAAAGGGCGTTGATGTTGAGGGAGAGCTGGGACATGTGGGTCAGGTTGCCGCGGGAGACGTGTACACGGACGAGCGCGGCTTTACCCTGCCGGAGGAGGCTGCCTCCTTTGCGGAGGAGACCGGGGTGACTTCCCTGGCGGTGGCCATCGGCAGCTGCCACGGAATGTATAAGGCGGAACCAAAGCTGGCTCTGGACCGGCTCCAGGAGATCCGCCGGGCCACCGGGGTTCCTCTGGTGCTGCACGGCGGTTCCGGAATCCCCGAGGATCAGCTGGAGAAGGCCTTCCGTATGGGAATCAACAAGTTCAATGTGGCAACGGAATACGTGATCCTATATGAGCAGCTGCAGCACACGTTCTATACAGAGCAATACGGCAAGGTCAGTCCCTTTGAAAAATATAAGGTGGTTCGCAGCGGGCTGGAGGAATACATCGCCCGGAAGCTGCAGCTGTGCACCATAAAGGTGTGAGGTTACGGTTATGGGAAAAGTGTTTGATGTGATCGGTGTGGAGAATATGATCATGGACTTCGCGGTTCAGATCAACCGCCTCCCGAAAACCGACGGGATCTCCCGGGTCTTTGACTATTCCTGGGGCTGCGGCGGCAACGCCGGCTCCGCCATCGTTGCACTGGCCAGAATGGGCGCGCGCTGCGGAATGCTGGGCACCACCGGCTGCGACCGCTTCGGTGATTTCTGCAAGGAGGATATGGCCCGCCACGGTGTGGATGTGTCCCATATCCTGCAAACCCAGGGCGACACAACCTTCTGCATCTGCCTTGCGGAAAAGGAAACCCAGGGCCGCAGCATTCTCGGAAAGATCGGCAACGCGCCCAGCCTTACGCCCGAGCAGGTGGACGGGGAGTACATCGCCTCCGCCAGGGCTATCCATGTGGCGCTTCCCTTCTCCGGGGCAACCAGGGCTGCCATTGATCTGGCCCGGCGTCAGGGTGTGCTGGTCTCCGCTGATGCGGGCGGACCGGTGGACTATGCCATGGATGTGGTGAAATGCTCCGATATCCTGATCATGTCCGAGTCCTTCTACGGAGCTCTGTTCCAGGATACCGGGTATGAGAAGAACTGCCGGAGCCTGCTGGCGTTTGGCCCCTCGGTGGCCATTGTGACCCTGGGCAGCAAGGGCTGCGCGGGAGCGGACAGGGACGGCGCCTTTACCCTGGAGTCATTCAGCAATGCAGGCTATGAAATCGCGGATACAACCGGCGCGGGAGATGTTTTCCATGGCGGCTTCCTCTATGCCTGGCTGGAGCGATACCGGAAGCCCGGATGGAATTATACGCTGAAAGATTGCGCACGTTTTGCCAGTGCGGTGTCTTATATCAACTGCCTGACCCTGGGAGGAAGAACCGGCATTCCGACCCTGGAGATGGTGGATACCTTTCTGAAAACGGGTATGGTAGAAACCTCGCAGCTGGAGGAACGGAGGAGCTTCTACAAAACGGCAATGTTCAAATAGAAAGATAAAAGGAGGATTATCCCATGAAGAAAACAGCGAGTAATTACAGAACCGGTAAGTTGGAGCGTTTCAATTACAGCTTCTACTTTCTCGGGCAGGGCATGACCTTTGTCATCATCTATTCCTTCCTGCAGCAGTACGCCCTGGACGCAGGCATTTCCGCCCTGCTGTTTGCGGGTGTGGCTCTTGCGATCAAGGGCTGGGATGCCGTCAATGACCCGATCTTTGGCGTTCTGTTGGAGAAGATCCACCTGAAAGGTGGAAAATACCTTCCCTGGATCCGTTTGAGTGTCATTGCGATCCCCTTAACCACGGTTCTCGTCTTTGCGATCCCCAGCAGCCTGCCCATGGGTTGGAAAGTGGCATGGCTCGTCATTGCGTATGTCCTGTGGGATACCGCTTACACCATCGGTGACGTTCCCATCTATGCCATGAGCACCGCTATGACCGATAACACCGAGGAGCGCACCTTCCTGATCTCCCGCGGCAGATTCTTTGGCTCCGTTGCCATGTTCCTGCCCATGTTCCTGCTTCCGCTGGTTCGCTCCTCTCTGGGCGGCTGGACGAATACCGTGCTGGTATTCAGCATCTTCTGCGTTCTTACCATGATTCCCGTCAGCTTCAGCGCGAAGGAACGCGTGCAGAGCAATTCCGAGAACGGCAAGGATCCCACCCTGAAGGAAATGCTGCGTTATGTTGTAGGCAACAAGTACCTGCTGATCTTCTATATTGCCTTCCTGCTGTACTACTCCTTCAATATTTCCTCCACCATGTCCCTGATCGTTGCCCGTCACTGCTTCGGCAGCGAGGCTTACAGCTCCCTGATGTCCCTGGCGCTGCTGGCGCCTCCCATGGTCTGCGCCCTTCTGGTTCCTGTCTTTATCAAGTTCCTGGATAAATACCATCTGTTCCTGGGCGCCCTGATTTCCATGAATCTGCTGCTGATTGTCACCTACTTCGTTGGCTACAGCAACTTCACCGTGTTCATTCTGCTGACCCTGCTGCGCGGCGTGGGCTACGGCTTCGTGTCCACCCTGCTGTACACCTTCGTCGGCGACTGCTGCGAATACGGCACCTTCAAGACCGGCATCGACGCCAAGGGCGTGGCCTTTGCGGCGCATACCTTTTTCACGAAGTTCATGGGCGCAACCGCCACTGCACTGTCCTCCGTGTGCCTTGCCGTAATCGGTTACGTGGAAGGCGAGGGCGCAACGCAGCTGGCCACTCTGCCGGACAATCTGTGGAAGCTGTTCTGCCTGGTTCCCGTCCTGGGCCTGGTGCTCGCTATGCCCATTTTCCTCAAGTACAAGCTGAATGATAAGGACGTCGCCATCATGGCCAAGTGCAACTCCGGCGTCATCACCAGAGAGGAAGCGGAGGCAACGCTGTCCCGCAAGTACTAAGGGGCCGCTGAAGGTATTGCCTTCGCCTTCCGATTTCTGCCGGGCTTCCCCAGGCATCTTTCCGAGGGCCCTTTTGAGGCTGCCGGCAGGTTTTCCCGTTCAGCCGGCCGGTATAGGCTGAACCGGGAGGCTTTGGGCCCTCATGCGCATTCCAAAGTGTCACAGGTCGAAAGGGTTCGGGGAGGGATTGCAAAATCACTTCCCGAACCGTTTTTCAAAATAATGCTTATCGCGTTAGCTCAGCTGCTTGAATAATTGTTGTTTGTCGAATACTTGCTGTCATTGCGAGCCAGTGCGCACACTGGCGTGGCAATCCCCCGGTTAGATGGGGAATGTACCGATAAGCACCTAAAAACGTGGGTTCCTGCGATTTTTGGTGGTAATCATTACCTGGTTCGATTCAACAGGGGGATTGCCACGCCACTTAAGCGCACTGGCTCGCAATGACAGGTAATTTGGGGCACAGCCCAACAAACACCAATTTGTCTGTTTGCGAACTTTAGCCGATAAGCGCATTCAAAATTACAGCTGTGAGAGGAGAGAACCATGAATTCACTGTTTCGGGTTAACGGAAAACCATTCTTTTCCATAGGCGGCCAGACAAATAATTCCACATCCTACAGCCGCGACAAGGTAAGACATGCCATGGCCACCGCAAACAGAATTGGCCTCAATACCATTGCCGCGCCGGTTTATTGGGAGCTGTTGGAGCCTCAGGAGGGCCAATTTGATTTCTCCCAGTTGGAAATGCTTCTGGAGGAGGCACGCGAGCATGGGCTGAAGCTGGTAGTTCTGTGGTTTGG
Source organism: uncultured Clostridia bacterium (assembly GCA_945949735.1). Classification (GTDB taxonomy): domain Bacteria; phylum Bacillota; class Clostridia; order Oscillospirales; family Oscillospiraceae; genus Faecousia. Next base: position 21,912 of record CAMFFO010000006.1, read on the forward strand.
CACCTGGAAAAACGGAAACTCCCATTATGTTCCCCAATGGCTCAAGCGGGATACCAGGCGTTTCCTCTGGGCCCGCGCGGCGGATGGCGTTCCCGTTTGCAGCCTTTCTCCCCACTGCGAAGCCACCCTGGAAGCCGATAAGAAGGCCTTTGGCGCATTGTGCGGCCGGATCGCCCGGATCAACTCCGACAGTACCATCCTTGGTATCCAGGTAGAAAATGAGCCGGGGCTGATTGGCACCCCCAGAGACTACGGCCCCGAGGCTCAAAAGCTGTTTTGCGAGAAGGTTCCCCGGGAAGTGGCGGAGCATATGGGCCGACAGGGGACCTGGGAAGAGGTCTTTGGCTATGATGCGGGGGAGTTCTTTACTGCATGGGCCATTGCAAGGTATATAGACCGGGTGGCGGCTGTGGGAAAAGCTGCGGTTGACCTTCCGATGTACACCAATGTCTGGCTGGGGGAAATGCACAACCGCGTTGCCGGCATCGACTATCCCTCCGGCGGGGCAGTGACCAAGACCCTTTCCGTTTTCCGGCTGGGCGCACCCACCCTGGATACCATCAGCCCGGATATTTACCTCCAGGATCAGAAAACCTGGGATACTTTGAATGCCGCCTATCAGGATGGCATACATCCTTACTATGTGCCGGAGCTGCTCCCCGGGCCCCTGGCGGCAACCCGGGCAATTCAGGCTGTGGTTGAGAATGGGCTCAGCGGAGTTCACTACTTTATGATCGACGTGTTCAGCCTGCCGGACGGAACGCTGACGCCCCGGTTCCGGGAGGCCGCCGAGGCAATGGGGATCCTTCGGGACATGCGCGTTCTGATCGAGCGGTATCAGGGAACGGACAAGCTCTACGCGGTGACGCAATATGAAGGTATGTCTGAGCAGTATATTGACTTCGGAGACTACATCGGCAGCGTTCGATTCGCATCGAAAAACGGCGATCTGATGGCGAAAAACACGGATCAGACCATGGATAACTGCCATTTTGCCCTACCGGATGATCCCCGCAGAGGCAAGGGCATCATTTGCTACGAAGGAAACGGGAGATTCTATCTGGCTGGATCCAACTACCGTCTGATGCTGTTTCCGAAGGATCATGTGGTTTGCTCTACCAGCCCTGCGCACAGCGGTGACTTCCTGAACCAGCGGACGCAGCCCTTCCTGTCCGTTTGCGAGGGCCGGTTCGATGCTTCGGGGAACTACCAGGTGAGCGGACGCAGAAACGGTGACGAGGCGGATTACGGGTTCTGGGTTACGCCGGATGTGGGCGTTGTCCGTGTGGAGATGAATTCGGATTTTTACCGGGGTTGCCGATAAGATATCTGTGACAGCGCTGCCAAAGGGTATCCGTCTGTCAGGTTGCCGGAACATCCTTTTTGGGCCGCAAAGGGAAGAAGGATAGCTCCAAAGAGAGCTTCGGAAGGCACAGCGTCTGTCTGCGAATGCAAAACTATTCAAAGAAAAGAACCGTCCTTGCGAATCGGTGACCGTGATCCCTGATTCGCAAGAACGGTTTTCTTTTTTTGTTGTGCTGTTTGACGTAACTTTCCCCTGGGGAAGCAGTCCCTTTGCGCTTATTCCGCGTGGGCTTCCAATCCCAGATCCCCCCATAGATCCGGGTTGGTTGTACTGACGGCAATGGCTCCGGCCTGAAGTGCGGCCCGGATATCCGTTTCCGTGGTCAGCAGCCCGCCCGCGATAATGGGGACGGAACTGTAGCCGGTGAGCTGCTTGACGATGGAGGGCATCATGCCGGGAAGCATTTCCAGAAAGTCCGGACGATTGCTGGTAATGTTCCGCTTCGCCCGCTGAAGGGCAACGCCATCCAGAAGAAAGATTCGGTAAACCGTCAGAAGTCCCAGCTCTTTGGCTCGTTTGATCATATTGGTATGGGTGGTGAGAATGCCGGAGGCGCAGGTTTTCTGGGCAATGAAATCCACGGAAACAGGAACCGACGCGAGTCCATCCACCAGATCGATATGTACAAAGACCTCCTTGCCGCTGTCGGAGATTCTCTGACAGTATTCCGATACGTTCAATATATTACAGCTGAGCAGAAACACAACCTTTGCGCTGCAGTTTATGACGGCGTCAAGCCCTTCATCGTTTCGGACGGAGGCCACAAGGGGGTTTTTCAACAGTCTGGTCAGGGTGTCTTTTTTTGAATGCTGCATGATGTTTCTCCCGTTTCAAAATAGAATGATGCCCGTACCTAGGAAGCTATACGTCTATTTTACCACAAAATGTGTGTATGTTCAAATACTATTTTGTGCTTATCGGATTAACTCAGCAGTACGACAAATTGGTGTTTGTCGCTTCGCGTCCAAAATTATCTGTCATTGCGAGACCAGTGCGCACACTGGTCGTGGCAATCCCCCGGTTAGAGGGAAAATGTATCGACATTTGCCCCACAGAGCGGCAAAACCTTGCGATTTTTGGCAGAAATCGTTACCTGGTTCCTCTCAACGGGGGGATTGCCACGCCAGTGTGCGCACTGGCTCGCAATGACAGCAAGTATTTGACAAACACCAATTTACCGATTTACTGAGTCAAGCCGATAAGCAGCTACTATTTTGTGCTCATGAGATTAACTAAGCAACCCTTCCTCAAAATTGAATTCCCCCAAGTGATTGGACACAAAATATTTGTTGGCACCAAGAAACTGGTAAAACGCAGGGCATTTGAGAAGCTTATCGAAGGGCGGGCGGCAAATAGACGATGAAACCCTCCAATTCTGTTGCGTACCAAAAAAGCCGAAAGATATTGAAAAAGATGCGAAATTATGATAGAGTAAGGGAGCATGATGAACTCGCGTTTCCGGCTCCGCGGAAAGAAGTTTATTCAATAGGCAAAAACCGAAAAGACAAAGAATGCCGCAAGGGTATCTGCCGGAGAAAAGACGGTTAGGAAAGCTCTGAATAATTCGGCTGTGGAATAATCTCCCGCTGAGCTTCCTTGCCGAATTATGCGGTGTAGCCCTAAAAATGGTGCGCTGATGAAAATTGGTGCGGAATTGGTGCGGAGCACACCCCCGAATCCAAAAACCATTGCAAATAAAGGAGTTTTGAAATAAATGAAATTAGGTATCGTGGGACTTCCCAACGTGGGCAAGTCCACTCTCTTCAACGCCATCACCAACGCAGGCGTCCCCGCGGACAACTATGCGTTCTGCACCATCGACCCCAACGTGGGTGTGGTGTCCGTGCCGGACGCGCGGCTTACCTGGCTGGCGGAGCTTCACAAGCCAAAGAAGGTCACCCCTGCCGTTATCGAGTTTGTGGACATCGCGGGCCTGGTGAAGGGCGCTTCCAAGGGTGAGGGCCTCGGCAACAAGTTCCTGAGCAACATCCGCACCACGGATGCCATTGTCCATGTGGTGCGCTGCTTTGAGGACAGCAATGTGACCCATGTGGAGGGCTCCACCGATCCCATCCGGGACATTGACATCATCAACCTGGAGCTGGTCATGGCGGACATCGAAATGGTGGAACGCCGGATCGACAAATGTCAGAAGGCTGCCAAGGGCGGGGACAAGAAGTTCCTGAAGGAAGCCGAGCTCCTCACCGGTCTGCTCGCCCACCTGAACGAGGGGAAGCTGGCCCGCACCTATACCGACGATGCCGAGGAGCTGGCGATCATCGCCCAGTCCGATCTGCTGACCCTGAAAAAGACCATCTATGTGGCGAACCTGGGGGAGGACGAGGTCAATGACCCCGAAGCCAATCACCACTACCTGGCGGTAAAGACCCTTGCCGAGAAGGAGGGCAGCCAGGTGCTCCCCATCTGTGCCAAGCTGGAGGCGGACATTGCCGAGCTGGACGACCCGGAGGAGAAGGCCATGTTCATGGAGGAGCTGGGTGTGGCCGAAAGCGGCCTGGATCGCTTGATCCGCAGCTCCTACACCCTGCTGGGGCTGATCTCCTTCCTCACCGCCGGAAGCGACGAGTGCCGGGCATGGACTATCAAGAAGGGCACCAAGGCCCCCCAGGCTGCCGGTAAAATCCATACCGACTTTGAGCGTGGCTTCATCCGCGCCGAAGTCATCGCCTTCGAGGACATGAAAGCCTGCGGCACCATGGCTGCCGCCAAGGCCAAGGGTCTGGTTCGCAGCGAAGGCAAGGAATACGTTATGAAAGACGGCGACATCGTCAATTTCCTGTTCAACGTCTGATTCCCCCCTCCCGGCTCCTCAAGGAGCCGGGTTTTCTATTCCTGTTTACGGGCAGTTTTTGTATGAACGCGCGAATAAAACAACGCTGTCATTGCTGCACTTGCGCGGACTGGTTCGCAATGAAGGCTTCTTTTATAGTGCTGTAAACAATAAGTTCATCAGTTTACCGTTATCCCATCATTCCCGCCGGGCAAAAAAAATAACCCTTGACCGCCGCACCTTTCGATGTCGTCAGCCAAGGGTTATTTTTGTTCGCTCTTATTATCTAACATCATTGGTTAACCTCTCTTTCTGCAGATTACGGGCCTCTGCGCTCCGCTGCCTTCTGATTCCTCCGGTACAATCATACATCCTACGCTTTCCTATCTTCAAAGCCCATATATAAACGGAGGATTATAAGGGAATGCCTCAGCGCCCGTTGATGCTCCCCGTTACCAGACCACCCAAGGATTTAGGCTCTAGAAATCATTTCTTTTCGTAAATCACAATCTGTAACGGATAGGAGCTCTGGGATGTACCTGTTTAAGTATCACCCCTTGTGCTTATAAGATATCACAATAACTTTATGATTTCAACCCTTAATATTGTACAAAGTCACGAATATTTCCTTGTATATTTCACAGAAATTCCCGTTTCCCCATTGACATCTTACTGTCCTTAGGGTATATTGGATTTGTTGGGCGGCCGTCGGCCGCCCTTTCTTTCGGCATTTGTTGGCAAATAAATTGGTGTTTAGCGGCTTCGCCGAATTGACAATTGACAGTTGACAATTATGTGCGGTAACCGGGTCATTTTTGAAAAAATGCATATCGGCTTAAGTCAGCAAACCATCAAATTGGAGTTTGAAAAGGAGCACTGCAAATTACCTGTCATTGCGAACCAGTCCGCAGACTGGTGTGGCAATCCCCCAGTTAGAGAGGAAATGTATCGGCAATTGCCCAACAGGGTGGGAGTTGATGCGTTTTTGGTGGAAGTCGTTACCTGGTTCCATGGGGCCGGGGGATTGCCACGACCAGTGTGCGCACTGGTCTCGCAATGACAGCGTTATTTTTCAAACACCAATTTTCCTGTCTGGCGGGAAAGGGCGGCGGGGATCGCTTACCTGGAATAGGGGACGGGGCCAGTCGGGGAAGCAGGCTTTTTTTGGATTGCGATGAGGAAGGGGGTGAAATACCCTCTCTTTTCCAGGAATGCCTCCAGGCTGGGGCCGTAGGGATCGGGGCCGGTGGAATTCCGATAGGTATTGTAGCCAAGGAAGCTCCCGTTCTGCTCCCGTAGTGCCACGAAATGGGCGCCCAGCTTCCACTTCTCCCGCCAGCGGTAGAAGAGGATACACGCGTCAGCCTCCCTTGCCAGGACGTCAAATTCGGAGGGGCGGAGGCTGGTTTTCAACGGAAAGCCCCATTTGCGAAACAGGGGAACGGGAGCCCAGAAGCTGGTACCCGCATTGCCGTGGATTACGGGGAGCTGACGCTCGAAATACCGGATCAGCTCCGGAATATCCGTTTGGTAGCCCATGAGGGCCAGGGCGTTGTAGGTGGCGATCCAGCCGCAGCCCACTGCCGCGCTGGCGCGCAGACCATAGCGGTATCGCTCCCTGGGGATGCTGTTCTGGTTATAGATCAGATCCATGGCGGAGTTCCTCCAGGGGGTGCTGGGCAATGTATTCGTCCAGAAGCCGGGCAGCGGTCATGACCATCCGGGCGCAGGGGCGGGTTTTATAAAAATCCGCTGTCCGGGGGGTGGGATTGGGGTCTGAGGGAGGGTTTTTCAGAATTTCTCTGCAGATGATGGAGCCATGTTCCTCCCGGAACTGCCCTGCCAGGGCCTGTACCAGGGTATAGTGGGCCCGCTTGGCCGCATCGTCCCCTGGGGTCGAATAGCCGTAGAGCAGCCCGGCCACCGTCAGCATTCCGCTGACCGCACCGCATACCTCCCGCATCCGTCCCATCCCGCCGCCAAAGGAGCTGGATAGCTTCGCGGCAAACGCTTCCGAAAGCCCGGTGACATCGCAAAACGCCACTACCACGCTCTGGGAACAGTTATACCCTGCCAGGAACAGTTCCCCGGCCCGAACGCTGTGATCGATCATATTGTATCCTCCCAATGGCACCGGCCTCCTGCCGGGAGAAGCCGGTTCCTTTCATTTCCAGGGCTAACCCGGCAAGAAGATAAATTGGTGTTTAGAATTGACAATTGACAATTAACAATTGACAATTATGGAATCCCTTCGGGATGATTTTAAAATATTTATGCTGAAAATACTGCGTTATTATTTCAGAATCGTCCCGTAGGGACACAATAATTGTCAATTTTCAATTGTCAATTGTCAATTCGGCGAAGCCGTTCAAACAACAATTCTCTGGTCTGCTGAATGGCGCGGGGAAAGTGAATCCCCGTAAATGCGGGGCTATTGCAGCCGGAGAATCAGGTCTGCGAGGCTTTGTTCCAGAGAATCCAGGGAATCAGGCGTGTCCTTCCGCAGAAGATGACCGGTGTACAGGATCCCACCCAGAACAAAGGAGATTTTGACATACTCCTCCCGGGAAGTGGCCGCGGACTGATAGCGCCTCAGCAAAAAGGCGTCTATCCTCTGGTGGAAGGCCTCGTAGCGTCCGTCGAACAGAATAGACAGTGCCTCGGATTGCTCGGAATCCGAGAAGATCTGCCGAAGCTCCGATAAGAAGCGGCGGGGGTTTGAAAACAGATCATCCACGCTGGGCATTGCGCTGAAACAGTCCTCCAGCAATTCACATTCCAATTGCTCTGACAGGTTCTGCACATCCCTGTAGTGATTATAGAAGGTGGACGTGTTGATCATGGCCTTCTGGCAGATTTCCCGCACCCTGACTTTTTCCAACGGCAGCCTTCTGCGGAGATCCAGGAAGGCTTCCCGGATGGCTTTTTCCGTTTTTTGGATGCGCAGATCGATTTTTTGCTCCATAGCAGGCCTCCGGAAATCCATCAATTACTCGAAAATGTTGTTTATCCAGCACACAGAGAAAAATAACGGTTGAAGAAAATAGATACCTGCCGTATAATTAAGGCAACACCGCACAATTGCGTCTGCGGCCGGATGGCGGGTCTTTTTCCCCATCCGCGCAGTATGGAAAACAGGAAATACACCAAGTATTCCTCTGTTTTCCAAACTTTCGGCTGAGGAAAAATCCCTCGCCACCGGCTCTTGCCGAATTGTGCGGCGTTGCCTTAATCATACCTGCTTGGAGGGGAAAAGTCAACTCTTCTTTCGGCGGGATGGCCGGTCTCCAAAACCGCGTTTTCGGAAGAATGGGGGCCGGAGGAATGAGCTGCCGTATTTTCAGCAAAGACGCACACCGTGAAAGAGCAATCCGGGAGCAGCCCGAATCAGCGCAAACCTACGATACGGGTATGGATCCCCCTGGCCCTGGTTTCAATGGCGAGACTTATCTGCAGGCAGCGGATGGGTCCCGCTTTTTTTGGAGCCTTGCGCCAAGCGTCCTTTGCGCACCGCGCCGCACTTTGGATCGAGGTTGAACATGGAACAGAAAGAATACCGTGCCGGAATTGATATTGGTTCCACGACAGTCAAGCTGGTGATCGTGGACAGCGAAAAGAAAATCCTGTTTGGCGAGTACCGCCGCCATTGCGCCCATACCCAGGAAACCCTGGCGGAGCTTCTGCGGGAGGCCGGGGAACGTCTGGGCGATATTGCCCTTCGGGTAAAAATCACCGGATCCGGCTCCATCAATTTGGGGAAAGCCCTGGGGATCGGCTTTGTGCAGGAAGTGGTTGCCGTGGCATCGGCGCTCCAGGCCGCTGCGCCCCAGACCGATGTAGCCATTGAGCTGGGCGGTGAGGATGCCAAGATCATTTACTTCACCGGCGGACTGGAAGAGCGGATGAACGGTGTCTGCGCAGGAGGCACCGGCTCCTTCATTGACCAGATGGCGTCGCTTCTGCAGACGGACGCCCGGGGCCTGAACGAGGAAGCGGCCAATTATAAGCAGATCTATCCCATTGCGGCCCGGTGCGGCGTGTTTGCCAAGACGGATATCCAGCCCCTGATCAACGAGGGCGCCAGCCGGGCGGATCTGGCGGCTTCCATTTTTCAGGCCGTGGTCAACCAGACCATTTCGGGTCTCGCCTGCGGCAAGCCCATCCGGGGGCGGGTGGCGTTTTTAGGGGGGCCGCTCCATTTTCTGCCGGAGTTGAAAAGAGCGTTTGTCCGGACGCTTAGGCTGACCCCGGAAACCGCCATCGATCCGCCCAATTCCCATCTGTTCGCCGCCATGGGCGCGGCTCTTGAGGCGGACAACGCTGAGCCCAGGGCAATTCGTGATTTGATCACCGCGCTGGATGCCGGTGTGGAGATGGCCTTTGAGATCAAACGGCTGTCTCCGCTGTTCGGAAGCCGGGAGGAATACGAGGCATTCTGCCTGCGGCACAGCAGGGCGGTGGTGAGGAAAACGGAACTCGCCGCTTACGAGGGGGATTGCTTCCTGGGTATTGACGCAGGCTCCACCACCACCAAAATTGCTCTGATCGGCGGGGAAGGGGAGCTGCTGTTCTCCTATTATGCCAACAACCAGGGAAATCCCGTCAAAACGGCCCAGGAGGCTCTGGCAAAGCTGAGGCAGGAGCTGCCCCCCGGCGCGAGCATCCGCCGCTCCTGCTCCACCGGATACGGGGAATCCCTGCTGAAAGCCGCCTTCCACTTAGACGAGGGCGAGGTGGAGACCGTTGCCCACTGTACCGCCGCCTCCTTCTTTGACAAGGACGTGGACTGCGTCCTGGATATCGGCGGGCAGGACATGAAGTGCATCAAGCTGAAAAACGGAGCGGTGGATACCATCCTGCTCAACGAGGCCTGCTCCTCCGGCTGCGGTTCCTTCATTGAGAATTTCGCGGCCTCTCTGGGATACACCGCCGGGGCCTTTGCCCGGGAGGCGCTGTTTGCCGGCAATCCCGTGGATCTGGGCACCCGCTGCACCGTGTTTATGAATTCCAACGTGAAGCAGGCCCAGAAGGAGGGGGCGTCCGTCTCCGATATCTCCGCGGGACTTGCTTACTCCGTCATCAAAAACGCCCTTTACAAGGTCATCAAGCTGGCCAGCCCCGAGGAGCTGGGAAGCCATGTGGTGGTTCAGGGAGGTACCTTCTACAATCAGGCTGTGCTGCGGGCCTTTGAGAAGATTGCGGGGATCGAGGCCGTTTGCCCGGACATTGCCGGAATCATGGGCGCCTTCGGCGCGGCGCTGATCGCGAAAGAACGCTTCCGGGGTCAGCAGAGCGGAATGCTGCCCCTGGAGGAGGCCCTGAACCTGACACATACCACCGCTACCACCCGCTGCCGGGGATGCGCCAACAGCTGTATGCTGACGGTGAGCCGGTTCTCCAACGGTCAGAAGCATATCACGGGAAACCGCTGCGAGCGCGGCGCGGGCGGCAGCAAACAGGCGGCGGCCCCCAATATGGTTGCCTTCAAGCGCAACCGTATTTTTGACTACAAGCCCCTGGAAAACCCCGCGAGAGGAACCATCGGCATTCCCAGAGTGCTGAATATCTACGAAAACTATCCGTTCTGGGCTACCTTCTTTGAAAAACTGGGCTTTCGTGTTCTGCTGTCGCCGTTGTCCGACAGGAAACTCTACGAGCTGGGCATGGAATCCATTCCCTCGGAATCGGAATGCTACCCGGCAAAGCTGGCCCACGGCCATGTGGAGTGGCTGATCCGCAATGGGGTCAAGACCATTTTCCATCCCTGTGTGTTTTACGAGCATCAGGAAACCGAAAACGCCCAGAACCATTATAACTGTCCCATTGTGGTGTCCTACCCGGAGAACCTGAAAAACAACGTGGAGGCTGTGGCGAAGGGCGAGGTGCGCTATATTCGCCCGTTTATCGCCATGACGGATGAAAAAACCGCCGCGGATCGGCTGGTGCGGCTGTGCAAAGAGGAATGGGACATCCCGGAAAAGGAAACCCGGGCGGCGGTCAGTGCGGCCTGGGCGGAGCAGCAGAGGGCGAAGGAGGACATCCGCGCCGAAGGGAGACGGCTTCTTGGACAGATGGAGCAGCGAGGAGGCCGGGGGATCGTTCTGGCGGGCAGACCCTACCACATCGATCCGGAGATCAATCACGGAATTCCGGAAATGATCGCGTCCTACGGGCTCACCGTATTTACGGAGGACAGCATCCCCGTTGACTTCCAACCGTCCCGCCCCATCCGGGCGAATGACCAGTGGGTCTACCACTCCCGGCTGTATACGGCGGCGGAATTTGTCAGCGGCAGAGACGATCTGGAACTGATTCAGCTGAACTCCTTTGGCTGCGGCCTGGATGCCGTGACCACGGATCAGGTCTGCGAGATTCTGGAAAAAAGCAATAAGCTCTACACGGTTCTGAAAATTGACGAGGTGAACAACCTGGGAGCCGCGAGAATCCGCATCCGCAGCCTGCTTGCCGCAATGGATCAGCGGAAAAAGCAGGGGATTTCCGCCTGCCCCGAGCCTTTGGAGTACCGAAGGGCGGAGTTCACCCGGGAGATGTACGATGAGGGCTACACCATCCTCGCCCCGCAGATGAGTCCCATTCATTTTGATCTTCTGGAGCCGGTGTTCCGCAAATTCGGCTTTCATGTCGTGGTGCTGGACAACGATAACCGCAGCGCCATTGATACGGGGCTGAAATATGTGAACAATGACGCCTGCTTCCCGTCCATTACGACAGTGGGGCAGATCATGGAAGCGGTGCTGTCGGGAAGGTATGACACCGATAAGCTGGCCGTTATCATGACCCAAACCGGCGGCTGCTGCCGGGCCAGCAACTATGTGGGCTTCATCCGCAGAGCGCTGGACAAAGTCGGGCTGTCCCACATTCCCGTGATCTCCCTGAACGCCAACGGCATGGAAAAGAACGAGGGCTTCAGGATCCCGCCGAAGCTGCTGCTGGCCGCGGCAAGGGGAATTGTATACGGCGACCTGTTCATGCGGTGCGTATACCGGGTGCGTCCCTATGAGTGCGTCCCCGGTTCTGCCAACGCGCTGCATGAAAAATGGAAAACCATCTGCATCGATTCACTGGTCAATGAACACACGGCATGGCCCTATCCAAAGGTCTGCCGCGGCATTGTGGAGGATTTTGACACGTTGCCCATCCATGAGGACCTGAAAAAGCCGAGGGTGGGCGTTGTGGGAGAGATCCTGGTCAAGTATATGCCCCTTGCCAACAACCACCTGGTGGAGCTGCTGGAAAAGGAAGGCGCGGAAGCGGTGGTTCCGGATCTGATGGATTTCCTCAACTACTGCGTTTTCAACGGGGATTACAAGCATAAGTTCCTGGGGAAGAATTGGACGTCGTCCTTTAACGCCAAGGTTGGAGTGGACGCCATCCGGACGCTGCGGAAGCCCGCCATTGACGCGCTGGAGAAGAGCCGCCGCTTTGAGCCGCCGATGCCCATTGAGCAGGTGGCGGACCTGGCGAAGCCCTTCCTGTCCATCGGCAATCAGTATGGAGAGGGCTGGTTCCTGACCGGAGAAATGGTGGAGCTGCTCCTTTCCGGCGTTCCCAACATTGTGTGTATCCAGCCCTTTGCCTGCCTGCCGAACCATGTGGTGGGGAAGGGCGTCATCAAAGCGCTGCGCAAAGCCCATCCGGACGCCAATATTGTGGCGGTGGACTACGACCCCGGCGCCTCGGAGGTGAATCAGCTGAACCGGATCAAGCTGATGCTGTCCGCCGCGGAAAAAGCGATGAACCTGGGTTAAGGCAACACCGCACAATTGCGTCAGCGGATCTCAGCGGATCTTTTGCACCATTTCTGCAGTTTCAAAAACGGGAAATACATACAGTATTCCCCCGTTTTTGAAACTTTGAACTGGCACAAAATCTCTCGCTGAGCTTCCTTGCCGAATTATGCGGTGCAGCCTTAAGACGCTCCAAACGAAAATGGCCGAGGGATTTTGGACTCTGGTTTTCCCAAATGGGAAACCGGAGACCAAAATCCCTCGGTTTTGCGTTTACGCAGGACAGCGATTGGGCCGGAGGGCAAATTGTCAATCCGGCGGAGCCGTTCAAACAACAATTTGCCTGCCTGAATGGAAGAGGATCAACTGGATTTCCGGTTACTGCGCAAGCTGGGTGCACAGCTCCTGGATTTGCTGGCGGGTGAGGATCACTGTGGTGTTGTCCTCGGTATAGGGGTTCAGGTCGCACTGACGCATGGTGTCCGCAGGGCAGAAGCGCAGCGCCTCCTGTGCCATGGCGCAGGCTTGTGAGCGCTGGATGGGGGGCTGAGATGACAGATTCAAGGCGAGCTTGTAGGCGATGCGGCAGCGAGCCACCGGCAGAGCAATGCCCATGAGCCGATTCCCCTTTTCATCGGGCTGGCGGATGTAGTACTTGGAGGTCATGCGGAGCATTTCCCGGGCTTCCTGCATCTGTTGCCGGGTACCCTGGTTGTTTCCGGCGTCGATACTGGCCATTACAATGTGCAGGAACAGCCAGAATACGCGCTGGTCCAGCTTGTCGGGGGATGCGTCAGGGTCAACCTCCAGAGCGCGCAGCGCGGATTGAACGGCCTTTTTCCGGCTGTCAAAGGAGAAATCCCGAATGGTGGCCGCGTAATTCAGGTGCACCTGGGCCAGGTTCTCTTTCAGCTTCGGGTACTGGGGATTTTTGGCGTACAGAGTCTCCAGACGGGTGGCGCATTGCAGGTAGATCTGGGGGTCCTTCTGAGTATTGCGGTTGCAAATCTCAATAACCTGCTGAAGCTCGGTCTCTGGTGTGTTCTGAGAGGGGGCGGGGGAGGGTGTTTGCGGTGTGACCGGCTTCTGGGGTGCGGGCTTGGAGATGGTTTGCGGCTGCGCGCTCTGGGGCTTGTTCTCAATGGCAGCAGCGGCGGCGGGATTGATCTTCCGGATGGCATTCAGGGTCTGCTTTGTTGGGTTTTTCTGGTAGACGGCAATGGCAACCTCACGGGAGGCCACAGCCTGGGCAATAACACCGGATTCTTCCAGGTTTTTCCACCACTTCTTGAAGGACTTGCGGACGCTGATCTGCTTCCCCAACAGAAACAAGGGAATGGAAATCACAAGAAAGACGATGCCCATAAGAATTTCTTTGTCCAAAAGGGCGAGGATTCCCATCATGGCCAATCCGCTGGCGAAGATACTGACAAGAGATGCCAAAAAAGAATTCTTGTAATAGAAAATCATGTTTCTCCATTCCCTTCCAAGGCATAGGCCCAGTAAACATTCTATGCATATCGGCTTAAGTCAGCAAGCCATCAAATTGGTGTTTGTTGATTTTCGAACACGTTACGTTTTTGCTGTAGGGGAGGCATTGATGCCTCCCGCGAACGCGGTACGTTTTCGCCTAACGGTGCGAAAAATCGGGACGTTTCACCGCCGGGAGGCATGAATGCCTCCCCTACAGTGTTTTTTGCAACGTTCCCAAAACAGCCCGACAAACACCAATTTGTCGTACTGCTGAGTTAACCCGATAAGCACAAAAAATGAAATATTGCGCTTCGTCGATAAAAACAGTTGTTTCCCCCAAACCCCTCAGCTTGCGCTGAGGGGTTTGGGGGAAATGAAATTACTTGCTGGCGCTGGCGATCTGCGCGGCGACTTCATCGGCGAAGTTCTCTTCCTTCTTCTCAATGCCTTCACCCTTGATGTAGTGAATGGCATCCACGAAGGTAACCTTGCCGCCCAGCTTCTTGGCAGCGTCGGCAATGTAGCCGGCGACATCGCCCTTATAGAGGTCGGAACGGACGAACTCCTGCTGCAGCAGGCAGGACTCCTTGTAGAAGGCAGCCATCTTGCCGGCAGCGATCTTCTCCTTGACAGCGGCGGGCTTGGAAGCCATCTTGGGGTCGTTGTCCATCAGAGCCACCTGCACGGCCAGCTCCTTGTCAACGTCAGCCTGAGGCACCTGAGCCTTGTCCCAGTACTTGGGGGACATGGCGGCGATCTGCATGGCTACGTTCTTGCCGATCTCGGTGGGATCGATGCTGCCCTCCACGGCCAAGTTCACCAGAACACCGTGGGTGCCGCCGGCGTGGACGTAAGCCACGGAGGTGTTGGTATCGAAACGGGCGAAGCGGCGGATCTGCATGTTCTCGCCGATGGACATGACCTTCTCCTGCATGATCTCAGTGACGGTCAGGTCGGTGCCGGGGTACTTGCAGCCCTTCAGAGCCTCCACGTCGGCGGGGTTCTGAGTGGCAACGATGGTAGCCAGATTCTTGACCAGATCCAGGAAGGCATCGGTCTTGGCGGCGAAGTCGGTCTCGGAGTTGACCTCGATGACCACGCCCACGCCATCGATGACGGCGGCGTAAGCCACGCCCTCGGCGGCGATACGACCGGCCTTCTTGGCGGCCTTGGCCAGGCCCTTCTCACGCAGCCAGTCAACGGCCTTGTCCATGTCGCCGTCGGTGGCCTGCAGGGCCTTCTTGCAGTCCATCATGCCGACGTTGGTCATTTCACGGAGCTTCTTAACGTCCAGTGCGGTAAAAGCCATTTTCGTATCCTCCTAAATTCTCTGTCTGAATTACTCAGCGGCGGCCTCGGCAGCCTCGGGAGCTTCCTCAGCAGCCTCGGCGTCCTCACCCTGACGGCCCTCGATGGCGGCGTTGGCCATGGCGGAGGCGATCAGGCGGATGGCGCGGATGGCGTCGTCGTTGCCGGGGATCACATAATCGATCTCATCGGGATCGCAGTTGGTGTCCACGATGGCCACGATGGGGATGTTCAGCTTCCGGGCCTCGGCGATGGCGTTGCGCTCCTTGCGGGGGTCAACGATAAACAGAGCAGCGGGCAGCTTCTTCATTTCCTTCACGCCGCCCAGGTACTTCTCCAGCTTCTCGATCTCGCCCTGGTGCTTGATGACTTCCTTCTTGGGCAGCATGGCGAAGGTGCCGTCCTCTTCCATCTTGCGCAGCTGAGCCAGACGGTCGATACGGGTACGCATGGTGCGGAAGTTGGTCAGCATACCGCCCAGCCAACGGGCGTTGACGTAGTAACCGCCGCAGCGGGCAGCCTCTTCCTTGATAGCATCCTGAGCCTGCTTCTTGGTGCCGACAAACAGCACGTAGCCGCCATTCGCGGACAGGTCACGGACAAAGTTGTAAGCCTCTTCCAGCTTCTTGACAGTTTTCTGCAGGTCGATGATGTAGATCCCGTTGCGCTCGGTGTAGATGTAGGGAGCCATTTTGGGGTTCCAGCGGCGGGTCTGGTGACCGAAGTGAACACCGGCCTCCAGCAGTTGCTTCATAGATACGACAGCCATTTTCAATTTCTCCTTTTGTTTTTCCTCCACCCCGATCATCCCGCAAGGCCCGTCCGAAAAGACACTGGGGCCGGCGATCCCCGGGTGTGTGGTTTGTGATGTCATGGGCAGAGCCCACGCCGGACTATTATAGCCGAAGAATACTGATTTTGCAAGCATTATTTCCGTTAGATTTGAAAAATATTCTTGTTCTTGCAAATAAGCAGAGTGGAAAGAAACGGAAAAGACAAATGGGTATTCACACTGGCGGCTTTCCTGAGCTGCACAACAATTTACCTCAGTATATGTTGGCAAAAGAAAATCGTTGCACCCCGGAATATGTCCGCAGTCAAATGCGGAATGCCCCGGACGAGGCTTTCCCCAATCCGGATCCCGGTGTCCGGGCAGCTTGGAATGCCTTTCGGGCAAAAGGGCGAAATCCTTCCATGGAGGAATTTATAGAACACATGGCGGATATGGCCGGGCTTGAAGATTCCTGACCATGAAAACGCCGCCCGTCGGGGCGGCGTTCGGTTATTTCATGGCTTCCAGAGCCAGGGCGTTCTGGGTTTTATACAGCTGGGCGTAGATGCCGTCCGTTTGCAGCAGCTCTTCGTGGGTGCCGCACTCGGCGATTTCCCCGTCGGCGATGGACACGATCCGGCTGGCGCTGCGGATGGTGGAGAGCCGGTGGGCGATGATCAGGGTGGTTCTGCCCACGGCCAGATTGTCAAAGGCCCGCTGGATTTTGGATTCCGTCACGGAGTCCAGGGCGGAGGTGGCCTCGTCCAGAATCAGGATGGGGGGATTCTTCAGGAAAATCCGGGCGATGGCAATGCGCTGCTTCTGTCCGCCGGAGAGCAGGGTGCCCCGCTCTCCCACGAAGGTGTCGAAGCCCTGGGGCATGGCCAGGATATCGTCATAGATCTCGGCCTTTTTGGCGGCCTCCACTACCTCCTCCAGGGAGGCCCCGGGCTTTCCGTAGCGGATGTTCTCCAGCACCGTGTCGGCGAACAGGAACACGTCCTGCTGTACGATGCCGATGTTTTCATGGAGGCTCGTCTGGGTGACCTTGCGGATGTCCAGGCCGTCAATGGAAATGTGTCCCGACTGCACATCATAGAACCGGGGAATCAGCTGGCACAGCGTGGTCTTGCCGCCGCCGGAGGGGCCTACAATGGCGATGGTCTCCCCGGGCTGGACCTCCAGTGTGGCGTTTTTCAGCACGTCCAGATCCCCTTCGTAGGCGAAGGACACGTTTTCCACCTGAATGTGGCCCTGGACATTGCTGAGGGGCCTGGCATCCGGCGCGTCCTGGATGGTGGGCTCGGCGCGCATGACCTCCACAAACCGGCTTAAGCCCGCGAAGCCGTTGGCGAACATCTCCGAAAAGCCGGAGAGCTTGCGCATGGGGTTGACGAAGGAGGAGATATACAGGGTAAAGGTGAGAAGATCCCGGTAGTCCATCCGATCCTGCATCACATACCAGCCTCCGAAGCCGATGACCACCACATTGAGGCTGCACAGGAAGAACTCTATGCTGCTCTGGAACATACCCATGGCCTTGTGGAATTCCCGCTTGGAAGTCTTGAACTGTTCGTTGGCCGCGCTGAACCGGGCGCTTTCCACCGCTTCGTTTCCAAAGGCCCGGGAAGTGCGGAAGCCGGAAAGGCTGCTCTCGATCTCCTGGTTGATGTGGCCCACCTTTTCCTTCGCCACCTGGGAGGCACGTGCCATCCGCCCCCGCATGGTCATCACGACGATGAGGAACACAGGAATCATCAGCGCGACCACCACGGCCAGCCGCCACTGGATCCGCGCCATGACCACCAGCGCCCCCACAATGGTCAGCACCGAGGTAATGAGATCCTCCGGCCCGTGGTGGGCAAGCTCCGTCAGTTCAAAGAGATCCGAGGTCAGCCTGGACATCAGCTTGCCGGTGCGGTTATTATCGTAGAAATCGAAGCTCATTTCCTGCATATGCCGGAACAGATCCGCCCGGATGTCCGCCTCCACCCGGATGCCGAAGGTGTGACCATAGTAGGCCACAATGTAGTTGAGCAGCGACCGGAGCACATAGCACGCGATCACCGCGGCCATAACGATAAAAAAGGTGCGGTACAGCTTCCCCGGGAGCATATCGTACAGCGCGCTGCGGGTCACCAGCGGGAAGGCCAGGTCAATGGCCGCGATGCTCATGGCGCACAGTACATCCACGGCGAATAGCTTCTTGTGTTTTCCGAAATAGCGCAGAAAAATCACCAGCGGCGAAAGGCGCTGATAGTCCTTGGTGGTCAATCCAATTCCTCCTGTCTACCGTGTCCTTGGAATGATAAATTGGTGTTTACAAGTGCGCACCTGAAATAATGCTGTCATTGCGAGCCAGTGCGCACACTGGCGTGGCAATCCCCCGGTTGAAAGGAACCAGGTAACGATTACCGCCAAAAATCGCGGAGTTTCCCATTTTTCGGGTGCTATTCGGTACGTTTTCCATCTAACTGGGGGATTGCCACGACCAGTCTGCGGACTGGTCTCGCAATGACAGCGTTAATTCGGTAAACAACAATTTATCGTCCTTCCGGTATTTTGATCCGCCCTATTATACATGATTC
>CAMFFO010000007.1 GCA_945949735.1 uncultured Clostridia bacterium
GTCTGCGGACTGGTTCGCAATGACAGGATACTTTGAGGCGAAGCCGTTCAAACACTAATTTATGTGCGTGTTTCCGGGTCTGTGGGAGGTGTTTTCAGGCTGTTCCGGTATTCGCCGGGGGTCATGCCGTAGGTCTGCTTGAATGCCCGGAAGAAGTGATTATAGCCTCCGAAGCCGCCCATCCGGTAGACCTCGGTGATGGAGTAGCCCTGGGCAATGTACTGTCTGCACAGATCCAGCCGGGCCTTGACGATGTAGCGGTGGACGGTCTGGCCGGTGCGCTTCCTGAACTCCCGGATCAGATGGTGGCGGCTGACGAAGAATTCCCGCTCCAGCGTCTCCAGGGTGATTTCCTCGGTGAGGTGGGCGTGGATGTAGCGGAATACCTGATCCAGGGACAGCTGGTTGTCCCCCCGGTGCCGGGGCTGGGGTCGGTAGGGATCCGCGCTGGCACAGGCACGGAGGGTCAAAGCAAGGAACATCCGGACAGTGGATTGCTCCAGCAGCTCCAGTGCCAGCGGATCCTCCTCCGAGCGCAGGGAAATCAGCTGCATGGCCAGGCTCTTGATCAGCATCACCCGCTGACTCTGGGCGTGGACAACGGCCACCGGAGCGGGATTGACCTGGAAGCTCCGCAGTAGATCCGTTCCCGGGCCGGAACAGGCATTCACCGTATCCAGAGGGAAGCGCACCCACAGCACGGTGCCCGGAGCGTTGCCTCCGCCGCCGCGCAGCTCCAGAGCCTGCCGCTGACGGAACACCAGCAGATCGTCCGCCCCCAGAAGCCACTTCCCGCCGGCCCGGAGCAGTCCGTGCAGCACCAGCGCGAAGCCGTATTCCTCCCCCGTGGCAAGCCGCACCCTATCCTTTGGCTCCAGGGTCAGCTGTTTCGCGGAATAGTCCATAAGTACCTCCCGTAGCCTCGCGCAATTACAAGACCGGAAATGTTGCAGATACAAGAAATTGGTGTTTGTCGCTTCGCCTCCAGGTTTCCTGTCATTGCGAGACCAGTCCGCAGACTGGTCTCGCAATGACAGCTTTTTTTCAAACACCAATTTTCTTTTCACTCATGCGGAAAAAGACAATATATACAAAAATAGAACTATAAAATTGTATATATTATTCTATATCCATAATACATCAATTTATGATAGTTTTCAAGCTATTTTTGCATATTATTTTTTTCTTATGGCTCCTATAATAAAATTATACGGAATGTGCCTGTCACGTTCACTTTATCATAGGAGGAATCATCATGAGCACACCCCCCAACACCCCCGTGCGCAAGTTCAATATGCTTGACAAGCTGGGCTACACTCTGGGCGACCTGGGCTGCTGCTGCACCGAGCAGTTCCGGGCCATGTACCTGACGGTTTTCTACACCCTGATCCTGAAGGTCAACCCCGTCCACATCGGCATTCTGATGCTGATCACCAAGATCTGGGACGCCGTCAACGATCCCATCATCGGCGCCATTGTGGACTCCCGCAGAGCGGGCCCCAAGGGCAAGTTCATCCCCTGGATCCGGGCCTTCTCCTTCCCCATGGCCGTGCTTTGCGTGCTGGGCTTCGTGAACGTGAGCAACCTGGCCTACGGTCTGCGTCTGGCTTATATGTTCATCACCTATGTGCTGTATGAGGCCATCTACACCTGCGTCAACGTGCCCTTCGGCACCCTGTCCAGCGTGATGACCGACGAGGTCAAGCACCGTACCGCCCTGTCCCGCTACCGCTCCATGGGCGGCACCATCTTCATGACCGTCATCGTGTTCGTGGGCCCCATGTTCCTGTATGTGGACAACCAGCCCGTGGCTGGCCGCTTCCTGATGCTGGCCGCCATCTTCGCCCTCATCGGCCTGCTGTGCCTGCAGATCACCTGCGTATGGTGCAAGGAGCGGGTTCAGGTGGTGGAGCGTCCCAAGGGGGAGAAGCTGAACTACGGCAAGGTCATTAAGGAAATCGCCCGGAACCGGGCGCTTCTGGGCGTGATGCTGTTCAGCCTCATCGGCATGATCGGCGCTTCCATTGTCAACGGCCTGAATACTTACCTGTACAAGGACTACTTCGGCAATGTGAAGATCCAGGCCATCTCCGGTATGCTGAGCGTCCTGTATGCCATTATCGTTTTCGCCATGACACAGCCCCTGGCCAACAAGCTGGGCAAGAAGGAGTGGTGCTGCTACGGCGCAGGCTTTGCAGCCCTGGTGTTCCTGGTGCTGCACTTCTTCCCCCTGCGCAGCGCCATGGTATTCATCATCGTCAACGGTATCTGCTACCTGGGCGCTTCCGGTATGCAGGTGCTGGTGTGGGCTATGGTCAACGACGCCATCGACTACCATGAGCTCCAGACCGGCGAGCGCAACGAGGGCATCGTCTATTCCTCCTATTCCTTCATCCGCAAGCTGGCCAGCGCCGTTTCCAGCTCCCTGTCCAGCTTTGCCCTGGCCATCATCGGCTACGATGTGAACGCTGCCGTCCAGACCGAGGCGGTCGCCAGTTCCATCTGGAAGGGCTACACCCTGATTTACGCCCTGGGCTACGGCCTGGCCGTGTTGGCCCTAGCGCTGCTGTACCCCCTGGGCAAGAAAAAGACCGCGGAAATGCTGGACGAGCTGAAGGCCCGCCGCGCTGCCCGCGCGCAGGAGTAAGCCCATGGTAATTCGTCAGTTTTCCATGACAAACCGGGACGGTCACACCCTTCGGGGTGTGGCCACGGCGCCCGAGGGGGAAGGAAAATTTCCCTGCGTGCTGCTGCTCCACGGTTTTACCGGCAACGCCTGCGGCTATAAGAATCTGAACGTGATTCTGGCCCGGGCCCTGGCAGAGGCGGGAATCGCCTGTGTCCGCTTCGACTTCTACGGCAACGGCGAAAGCGATGGAGAGTTCGAGGACTGCACCTTCACAGGGCTCTACCACGATGCCGAGGATGTGTTCGCATGGATGGCGGCCCAGCCCTTCGCGGATGGGGAGCGGCTGTTCCTTTCGGGACAGAGCATGGGCGGCTATGTGGCCGCCTCCTGCGCCCCGAAGCTGAAGCCCCGGGGACTGCTCCTGCTGTGCCCGGGAGCCGGGATGTGGTTCGGCGCTGCCCAGCGGGCGGATGCCGTGACCCAGAAGGGCCAGGACTGGTTCGACATGGAGGGCCTGAAATACGCGATGGCCTTCAACTATGACATGGCAAGCCACCCGGCCCCCTTTGAGGAGGCCAAGGGCTACGAGGGAGCAGCTCTGATTCTCCGTGCCTCCGACGATAAGCTGGTGGACGAGCGCACCTGTGAAGCCTACCGGGCCTGCTACTCCGAGGCAAAGGTGGTCACCGTGGAGGGCGGCGGACACAACTTCGCCTCCATCCCCGCCCGCAAAGCCGTGGCGGAGGAAATGATCGCTTTTGTAAAAGCCAATATCTAAGGCAACGAGGGGCCCCAAGGCCCCTCGTTTTGCGCTGCTAAGGCTCCGACAGACAAATTGGTGTTTGTCGCTGCGTGTCAAAGTTTCCTGTCATTGTGAGACCAGTCCGCAGACTGGTCGTGGCAATCCCCCGGTTGAAAGGAACCAGGTAACGATTACCACCAGAAATCGCAACGTTTCCCAGCTCTGTAGGACAGTTGTCGATACATTTTCCCACTAACCGGGGGATTGCCACACCAGTGTGCGCACTGGTTCGCAATGACAGGAAACTTGAAGGCGAAGCCGTTCAAACACCAATTTATCTGTATTTCCCGGGAAATCGGAACCCCCGGGGGCGATGCCCTCCGGGGGATGATGGAGTGGTTACGGAATATAGATACGGTGCATTTCAATGATTTTACCGTTTTCAATACGGATGGTGGTGTTGTAGGGGGTGAAATCGTAGTCGATTCCGGTGCCCTCCACCAGGAAATCGCCGGGGTAGAAGGTCTTCTCTTCTCCGGGCACCGAGGAATCGGTAAAGAGGAAGTCCGGGGATACCCGGATCACCGCCTCGCCCAGAGCATAGTAGGCCGGGTGATCGTTGGCCTCCGTCACATAGTAGACACCGTCCTCCCGGGTGCGAAGCTCCAGAGTGCCATTGACAATCACCGCGCCGGAGTCCGGCTTGTCCAGGGAGCTGACCGTGACCTGCTCCCCCTGAAGCACCAGGATGTCCCCCGGGGCAAGGGCCGCGATGTCCGCAAGATCGTACAGGTCATAGGTATAGACCGTTACCTTCATCTGCATGGCGCCTTCGTCATCCACATAGGCATCCCCTTGCGCAAGGGAGACCGCCAGGGTGCCGTCCTCCGGCGCGTCCAGGTTGATGGTCTGGGGCAAGGGGGACACAATCACCGGTTCGGCAGTGGATTCAGGTTCGGAGGCAGTCTCCGCGGCGGTGGTTTCGGTCACCGGAGCGGCGGTCTCCGTGGGCGCAGGCTCCGTTTTGGAGCACCCAGCCATCAGACAGCAAAGCGCGAGAAACAGTATAATCAGCTTTTTCATAACAGACTCCTTTTTGAGAATGGGATGGTGTTTGCAGATTCCCAAACACGTTGCATGGCTACCGTAGGGGCGGCTATTAGCCGCCCGAAACGTTCAAGTTTCTGAGCGATTCCGATAAACGGAAGCACTTTCGTTGACGAAACGAAAGCGGGCGGCTAATAGCCGCCCCTACGGTGGCATCCTGCAAACACCCATTTATCAGGTTTTCGGTGATTTCTTAATCGAACAGGGGCAGGCGGTAGATGCAGTCGGAGATGGGGGTTCGGACAAGGACGATGGTGAGCAGCGGGATCAGGATGGATACGGTCAGGCTGAGACTGTCGCTGACATTGAAGGTTCCGGGGGCCGGCTCCCGGGCCCATTTTTTATGGAAAAAAATCCAGGCAAGGAAATAGCCAAGGAGCGCGCCCAAGGTGTTCATCAGCAGATCGTCCACGTCCGTTGCCCGGAAGCAGAACATCTGGAGGATCTCGATGGTCAGCGACAGCAAAAAGCCCGCCAGGGTGGTGACGCTCCATTTCCGGCAGCCGCGCCAGAGCACCGGCAGCAGAAAGCCGAAGGGCGCGAACATCACCGTGTTGAGGACACGCTGAACCCCCAGCCAGTGGGTTTCGTCGGAGAAGGGGATCAGGCTGATATTGGGCTCCCAACGGATGTACTGGGCGGCGGGGATGCCCACCACGTCGAACATTTCGCAAAGGTACAGCACAAACAGGCCGGACAGCACATACCGCGTCCAGCCCCGTTCCCCGCGAAAACGCTGAAACAGCCACACCAGCGGCACCGCCACAACGGCGGCACTGAGAACATCCACCAGGGAATACAGAAGAAAACGCATCTAGAAACCTCCAGGGGGGGAAAGAATGGATGATAAATTGTTGTTTACAAGTGCGCACCTGAAAAAATACTGTCATTGCGAGCCAGTGCGCACACTGGCGTGGCAATCCCCCGGTTAGAGGGGAAATGTATCGAAAACGGACAAACGCCCTAACGAACCGTCCTGAATTGTTGGGGGATTGCCACACCAGCGTGCGCGCTGGTTCGCAATGACAGTTCTTTTTTAGTGCGCTAAACAACAATGTATATCGCTATTCTACCCGATGGCCTCCCTTTTGGCAAATTAAGTTTTTCCTAAGAATGGAACCCCCCTCCGGCGGGGCCGGAAGGGGGCAAGGATTGGGGAAGGGGGAATCAATACATTCCGCCGCCCTGGGCTGCGGCGGCCGCGGCGGCGGCATCGGCAGCGGGATCGGGCTTGTCCACCACCAGGGACTCGGTGGTCAGGACGCAGGCGGCGATGGAAGCGGCGTTCTCCAGGCTGGAGCGGGTCACCTTGGTGGGATCCACGATGCCGGCGGGGATCATGTCCACGTAGCTTTCGCTGTAGGCATCGTAGCCGAAGCCTACCTTGCCGCTGGTGCGGATCTTTTCGTAGACCACGCTGCCGTCCACACCGGCGTTCTCGGCGATCTGACGGATGGGGGCCTGCAGCGCGGCAGCGATGATCCGGGCGCCGGTCTTTTCGTCGCCGTGGAGGGTGGCGATCAGCTCTTCCACAGCGCTGATGGCATTGACCTGAGCGGTGCCGCCGCCGGCCACGATGCCTTCTTCCACAGCGGCACGGGTGGCGTTCAGAGCGTCCTCAACCCGCAGCTTCTTCTCCTTCATGGCGACCTCGGTCTGAGCGCCCACCTTGATGACGGCCACGCCGCCACTCAGCTTCGCCAGGCGCTCCTGGAGCTTCTCCCGGTCGTAGTCGGAGGTGGTGGTGGCAATGGCGGAGCGGATCATGTGGGCCCGGGCCTTGATGTCCTCGGCAGCGCCGTCGCCGTCGACGATGGTGGTGGTATCCTTGGTGACAACGATCTGACGGCAGTGGCCCAGGTCGGTCATCTGAGCCTCGGTCAGCTCCATGTTCAGCTCGCTGGAGATGACGGTGCCGCCGGTGAGGATGGCGATATCCTGCAGCATCTCCTTGCGGCGGTCGCCGAAGCCGGGGGCCTTCACGCAGACCACGTTGAACCGGCCCTGCAGACGGTTGAGAAGCAATGTGGCCAGGGCGTCGCCCTCCACATCCTCGGCGATGATGACCAGCTTCCGTCCGGACTTCACGATGGGCTCCAGGATGGGCAGGATATCCTGAATGGAGGCAATCTTCTTATCGGTAATCAGCAGGTAGGCGTCGTCCAGGACGGCTTCCATCTTGTCGGTGTTGGTGACCATATAGGGGGAGATATAGCCCCGGTCAAACTGCATACCTTCCACCACGTCCAGGCCGGTCTCGGCGGTCTTGGACTCCTCGATGGTGATGACACCTTCGGTGCCAACCTTCTCCATGGCCTCGGCGATCAGCTTGCCGATGGCCTCGTCGCCGGAGGACACGGTGCCGACCCGGGCGATGTCGTCGGAGCCGTTGACAGGAACGGAGTTGGCCTTGATGGCGCCCACGGCGGCCTCCACGGCCTTCTCGATGCCCTTGCGCATGACCATGGGGTTGGCGCCGGCGGACAGATTCTTCAGGCCCTCGCGGGTGATGGCCTGGGCCAGCAGGGTGGCGGTGGTGGTGCCGTCGCCGGCCACGTCGTTGGTCTTGGTGGCGACCTCGCGGATCAGCTGGGCGCCCATGTTCTCGAAGGCATCCTCCAGCTCCACTTCCTTGGCGATGGTCACACCGTCATTGGTGATCAGGGGCGCGCCGTACTTCTTGCCCAGAACCACATTGCGGCCCTTGGGCCCCAGGGTAACCTTGACGGTATCGGCCAGCTGGTCGATGCCGGACTGCAGCTTCTTGCGGGCTTCCTCGCCGTAAACAATCATCTTTGCCATGGTAATTTTCCTCCTTAGTCGGTAACGACAGCCAGGATATCATCCTGCTTGACGAACTTGTACTCAACCTTGTCGATGGTCACATCGGTGCCGACGAACTTGCCGACAACCACCTTCTGACCGGGTTCCACGGTCATGGTCACGTCCTTGGTGCCGGGGCCCACGGAAACGACCTCGTAGATCGCGGGCTTTTCCTTGTTGGTGGTGGCGAGGATAATGCCGGAAGCGGTCATTTCCTTCTCTTCGTTGGCTTTGAGCAGCACGTTGTCTGCCATGGGCTTGAGTTTCATGGGATTACCTCCATACAGATTGTATTTAGATCGCCGGCACCCCGAAGGGCGTCTGCATACATCTACGGTATTTAGCACTCTTACTTCCTGAGTGCTAATACACTATACCCCAATCCATGGAAAAAAGCAAGGGGCAAAAATGGAAAATCCGTAAATAATTTATGAACCCGGGGCGTCCAGAACAACCGGGACAAAGGTTTGTATTTCCATGGCGCTTTCCGTGACCCGGCAGTCCACGGCCAGAACATGAACGCCTCCCGCCGCGGCCCGGCGGAGGGCCTCCCCAAACCCGGGATCGGTGGCGTCGTTGGGGTGGAGATACCGGACGGGGGACATCTGGATGACGAAGAGGACATAGGCCCCGTAGCCCTCCTGGGCCGCCCGCAGCAGGCCCCGCAGGTGCTTGGCCCCCCGCTCCGTGGGGGCGTCGGGGAAAGCGCAGACCCCCTGGTTCTCCAGGGTGACCCCCTTGACCTCCAGAAAGCACTGCCTGCCGTCCTTGGTGAAGGACAGGTCAAACCGGGAATCCCCATGGACGGTCTCCCGGCGGAGGTTCTCAATTTCCCCCAGCCCTCCGGCACGGAGCCATTCCCCGGCGGCAGTGTTGGGGGCCTGGGAGTCCATGTTGATGAGAAGATCGCCCTTTTGAACGGTGATCAGGTCGTACTTTGTTTTCCGGGCGGGGTTGTCGGAGCGCTGGCACCAGACCCTTGCCCCCGGGGGCAGCAGCTCCCGGCAGCGGCCGGTGTTCTTGACGTGGACAATTTCCGTTTGCCCGTCGATTTCCACATGGGCAATGAAGCGGTTGGGCCGGGAAAGAAAAATCCCGGGAACCATATTGGCATAAAACATGAGGCGCGCTCCTTTCCGATTTTAGCGCTCTGGGCGACAAATTGTTTTTTACGCGTGCGCACCCGAAAAAATGCTGTCATTGCGAGCCAGTGCGCACACTGGCGTGGCAATCCCCCGGATATTCCGGAATCTTCGAAAAACGGACAAACGCCCTAACAAACCGTCCTGAATTGTTGGGGGATTGCCACACCAGTCTGCGGACTGGTTCGCAATGACAGTTCTTTTTTAGTACGCTAAACAACAATTTATCATTCTGATGAAGCAGCGGGAGACAAAAAAATAGCATCCCGGTTGGGATGCTATTTTCATTTGGTGGAGACAACAGGACTCGAACCTGTGACCTCATGCGTGTGAAGCATGCGCTCTAACCAGCTGAGCTATGCCTCCATACCGGAACAGGTAGAATTATATCATAGATTTCGGAAATGTCAACCTTTTTTTCGTGCCGGTTGGAAAATAGCCGGTTATCCACAATCATGGCGGGCTCCTTTGATATGGGGATAGAACGGTAAATTGGTGTTTGTCGAATTCTTGCTGTCATTGCGAGCCAGTCCGCAGACTGGTGTGGCAATCCCCCGGTCCCATGGAACCAGGTAACGATTACCACCAAAAATCGTGGGAGTTCCCATTTTTTGGGTGCTTTTCGGTACATTTCCCCACTAACCGGGGGATTGCCACGCCAGTGTGCGCACTGGCTCGCAATGACAGCATTTTTTCGGGTGCGCACGCGTAAACACCAATTTATCGCCTTGCGGAAAACTGCTTACCGGATGTCCTTGCGGCGGTATTGCCGGAAGGCGGTGAGGGTTCCGGCGGCGCAGAGGGCCATGCCGATGAGGACGTAGGCGGTGTTCAGCTTCCCATCCGCCAGGATGTCCGCGCCTTCGGCGTAGCCGTAGGGGGTGATGTACTTGAGGAATTCCGCTTCCTCCGTGATGTTGGCCAGGATGTTCACAAAGTACAGCCCAATGGCGATGCCCATGCCCGCTCCCAGGCTGCCCCGGCGGCAGAAGGCGGAGATGCCGAAGCAGATGCCGCCCAGCTCCACCTGAACCAGCAGATACGCCAGGTGCAGCAGCGTCAGCTCCTTCCAGGGGATGGGATCCCCGATGGCCGCGACGGAAACCACCGCCATGGCATAGACCAGCAGATTCAGGATCACAATCTCCAGCATCAGGGCGGCCAGCTTTCCGGCTACAACCGCGCGGCGGGTGACGGGGTGGGTCAGCAGGAATTCCGCCGTTCCGGTCTGCTCCTCCTTGGAGAGCATTCCCGCGCCGGTCATGGCGGCGTACAGCGCCCCGCCGATGCCCAGGATGTTGCCGCATTCCACGGCGTAGAAGCCCGTAAGGGTGCCGAAGTTTAAGCGATCCATGCCGAAGGCCGCCGTGAAGGAGCCCATGGAGGCGAACATGGCGCTGACGTCCGTCATCTGCTGCTCCATCTGAGGATACATCAGGACGCAGATCACCACAAAGAAGCAGATGCAGCCCGTCCAGATGGCAAGCTGCTTCCAGCCCTGGCGAAGCTCATGACGAAGGATGGTCATTTGGATTCCTCCTTTTCATAGTAGTGCAGGAATACTTCCTCCAGATCCGGTTCCGCGATGGTCAGATCCTCTACCTTTCCTCCCGCAAGGGCATTCAGGAGCATCTGCATATCCCCGCTGTAGAGGAAGCTGAGTCCCTCCTCGGTCGTGCGGAAGTCCCGGATGCCGGACAGGGCCTGAACCTCCGCCGTGCCCCGGAGGGTGACCCGCCGGGCGTTGGTTCGGGACAGCTCCTCCACGCTGCCGCAGGCCAGCAAGCCTCCCTCCCGGATGATGGCGGCCCGGGTGCAGTTGTGCTGTATTTCCGACAGCACATGGCTGGAAAGGAACACTGTGGCTCCCTCCCGGCTGCGCTCCCGTAAGATGGCGAAGAATTCCCGCTGCATCAGAGGATCCAGACCGCTGGTGGGCTCGTCCAGAATGAGAAGCTCCGGCTTGTGCTGCAGGGCGCAGACGATGCCCACCTTCTTCCGGTTGCCGAAGGACAGCTCCTCCACCTTTTTTCCGGTGTCCAGCTGCAGCCGCTCACACAGCCCCTCCGCCTCCCGGGCGCAGTCCCGGCCCCGCAGATCCGCCGACAGCTTCAGCACCTCCCGCACCCGCATCCCGGGGTAGAAGGTGGCCTCCGAGGGGAGGTATCCGGTTCTTGCCAGGATTTCCTTCCGGTTTGCCCCAATGTCCAGCCCCAGCACCCGGGCGGAGCCGGAGGTGGGGGTGATGAGCCCCAGCAGGCAGCGGATGGTGGTGGATTTTCCCGCCCCGTTGGGGCCGATAAAGCCGAAGAATTCCCCCTGCTCCACCTGCAGGCTCAGCTCCCGGATGCCCCGTGCCTTGCCGTAAAATTTGGTCAGCTCCTGCGTTTGAATTGCTTCCATATGCTCCCTCTTTTCGTTTCAAATCTGATAGAAAATACTTGTCGGATGAAACCCGTAAAGCAATAAATTGGTGTTTAGAATTGACAATTAACAATTGACAATTAAGGGATCCCTTCTGGATAAAATATAATGTGCATATCGGCTTGACTCAGCAAATCGGTAAATTGGTGCTTGAAGTATTCAAATACATTGCGTTTCCACCGTAGGGGCGGATATTATCCGCCCGAAACGTTCCGGTTTTTGAGCATTTCCGGTGAATGTGCGTGCTATCAATGCGGTAAGGTTGCGGGCGGATACTATCCGCCCCTACGGTGATAGTGTTGTAAACGCCAATTTGTCGTATTGCTGAGTTAACCCGATAAGCACAAAACATAATAATTGTGGTCAAAAAACAGGACAATATTTTCAAAAAGACAGGGTTGCGGCACATAATTGTCAACTGTCAATTGTCAATTGTCAATTCGGCGAAGCCGTTCAAACACCAATTTATCTGTCTGCGTAAGTCAGGGCGAGGGACTTTTGCGCAGATAGACGGACTTCCAGAACGCAATCATGGCCTGAAAGTCCCGTTCCATTTTACCATAGTCAATGTCCCCTCGCTGAACCGTTTCCCACAGGTAGCCCTCGGAGGCCCAGTACATATCCTGGTACATCATCCGGATGTCCAGGCCGGGGATGAACTGCTCCGGATCCAGATTCAGCAGGGTGCGGCTGGCCTTGAACTGGAAATGCTTCTGGTAGCTGGCCTGAATGGCGGCGCAGATCTCCGGATCCTTTTCGTAGAAGGCCCGGATGGTGAAGCTCCCCATGTGGGGGTATCGCCGGAGGATCTCCATCTTGGCCTGCATCCCCCGGTACATACTCTCGAAGAGATCCTTCTGGGCGTAGCATTCATATTTGGTCAGGTATTCAATGGTAATCTCGGCGCATTTTTCCCACAGGAACAGGTACAGCTCCTTCTTGTTGCGGAAGTAGTGAAAGAGCAGGGATTTGCTGATACCCGCCTCGGCGGCGATCTCGCTCATAGGGCTTTTCTTGTAGGAGTTCTGGGAGAACACCCGATAGCCCGCGTTGAGGATGGCCTCCTGCTTTTGCGCGGGCAGGGAGAAGAATTTTTCATTCACGGCTCGCACCTCCTTAACCGATCCGGTCAATACCCATTATATCCCGTTGACCGTTTTTGGGAAGGCCCCCGGAGAAAAAAGTTGACAGGGAACAAAAAACAAGCCCCTTCGGGACGGTGAAAATGCGTTGGGGCGGGAAATTGGGGCTTGTCGGGCTGATGACAGGAAAATACCTTCCCCCGGGGGGAAGGGGGACCGCGAAGCGGTGGATGAGGAACGGCGACCGCTGTAGAATGCTGAGTAGTTCCAATTCTTTGAAATTCGTCCAAATGTTGTACCGTAATTCCTGCCGCTGCGGAAAATTTCAGGTTTCGCCATTCCTCATCCGCCCCTTCGGGGCACCTTCCCCCCGGGGGAAGGTATTGCTTTCCGTCAGCCCTACAAATACCAATTTGTCTGTTTGTTGAGCCAAAGTTGCCTTTGGGCATTGAAATCGCCCCTCTCCGCTTTGGGAGAGGGGCGGGGTATTATTTGCAGAAATCCCGGGCAACCTCTGTAATGTGCTCGGCGCTGAGGCCGAAGGCTTTCAGCAGAGGCACGGCGGGGCCGGAGTGGCCGAATTCGTCGTTGACGCCGATGCGCCGTACCGGGGTGGGCAGACGCTCACTCAGCAGGCCGCACACCGCCTCGCCCAGACCGCCGATGACGGAGTGCTCCTCGCAGGTGATGACCTTGCCGCACTTGGCAGCAGCCGCAAGCACCAGCTCCTCGTCCAGGGGTTTCACGGTGGGCAGATTCACCACCATGGGGCGGATGCCTTCTGCCTCCAGGGCTTCGGCGGCCTGGAGTGCCTCGTAGACCATCAGGCCCGTGGCGAGAATGGCCACGTCCGCGCCGTCGCGGAGCACCTCGCCCTTGCCGATCTGGAAGGAGTAGCCCTCCTCCTCATGGAACACGGGCACTGCCAGACGGCCGAAGCGCAGGTACACGGGGCCTTCGTATTCGTAGGCGGCCTTCACCGCGGCCCGGGCCTCCACATCGTCGGCGGGGCAGATGACCACCATGCCGGGGATGGAGCGCATGAGGGCAAAGTCCTCGCAGCACTGATGGCTGGCGCCGTCCTCGCCTACGGAAATGCCGCCGTGGGTGGCGCCGATCTTTACGTTCAGATGGGGGTAGCCGATGGAGTTGCGCACCTGCTCAAAGGCCCGTCCGGAGGCGAACATGGCGAAGGAGCTGGCAAAGGGCACCAGACCCGTGGTGCTCAGACCCGCGGCCACGCACATCATATTGGCCTCGGCAATGCCGCAGTCAAAATGCCGGTCGGGGAACTCCTTCTGAAATACGCCGGTTTTGGTGGCATTGGCCAGATCCGCGTCCAAAACCACAACATTCTCATGCTCCCGGCCCAGCTCCACCAGAGCCTTGCCATAGCTGTCCCGGGTGGCGATTTTCTTTACATCTGCCATCTTACGCGCCCTCCAATTCCCTGAGCGCCGCGCTCAGCTCGTTCATGGCCTGCTCATACTCGGCATCGTTGGGGGCCTTGCCGTGCCAGCCCACGTTATTCTCCATGAAGCTTACGCCCTTGCCCTTGGTGGACTTGAGGACGATGGCGCTGGGCTGGCCCTTGACGGTTCTGGCCTCGCGGAAGGCGTCCTCGATCTGGTCAAAGTCGTGGGCGTCGATGGTGCGGACGTGGAAGCCGAAGGCCTGGAGCTTCTCGTCAATGGGGTAGGGGCTCATGACCTTGGAGACCGGGCCGTCGATCTGCAGGCCGTTGTTGTCCACGATGACCACGAAATTGTCCAGCTTGTAGTGGGCGGCGAACATACAGGCCTCCCAGACCTGGCCCTCCTGAATCTCGCCGTCGCCCAGCAGGGTGTAGACCCGGGAGGAGCTTCCCTGATGCTTCAGGCCCAGGGCCATGCCCGCTGCGCAGGAGATTCCCTGGCCAAGGGAGCCGGTGGACATATCCACGCCGGGAACTGTGTTCATATTGGGATGGCCCTGGAGATAGCTGTCAATGTGACGCAGGGTGGGAAGATCCTCCACGGGGAAGAAGCCCCGCTGAGCCAGCGCCGCGTACAGACCGGGGGCGGTATGGCCCTTCGAAAGCACAAACCGATCCCTGCCTTCCCATTTGGGATTCCTGGGGTCGATGGAGAGTTCCTTGAAATACAGATAGGTGAACACATCCGCCGCGGACAGGCTGCCGCCGGGATGGCCCGCTTTGGCGCCGTGGGTTCCCTCAATCACGCCCATACGCACCTTGCAGGCCGTGATTTGAAGCGCCCTTTTTTCCTCAGTTGTCATGGGTATCCTCCTTGCGCAAATTTCTATACGCTATCAGTATACATTCCATTGGCGGGGGTTGTCAACCATTTCGCGGACTTGAATTTGACCGCGGAACATGGTACAATACCCGTAATCTATGAGGGGAGGGAAATTATGCGAAAATCCGTAAAAATCCTCCTGACAATTCTGCTGAGCCTGATTCTGACGCTTGCGGCGGCGGCAGCGCTCTGGTACTGGTACGATACCCATGTGGATCGGGGCGGCTGGGCGGAAAGCGGAGGTGTATACTACTATAAGGACTTCCGGGGGAATCCCGTTTCCGGCTGGCAGGACATTGAGGGCAACCGCTATTATTTCTCCCCGACGGACAATTCCATGGCCACCTACTGGCACGAGGTGGACGGAAAGCGGTACTATTTCAGCGGAGACGGCACCCTGGACACCGGCTTCTGGGACATCGGCGGCAAACGGTACTATCTGGAGCCCGAGGGCCCGATGTACACCGGCTGGCTGGATTGGGAGGGACGGAGGTTCTACTTCGGTTCCGACGGCGCCATGGTCACCTCCTGGCAGGACATCGATGGAGCGCGCTACCACTTCCGGGAAAACGGCATCCTGGATACCGGCCTCGTTCGGATCGGCGGCGGGGAGTACAAGTTCCTGGAGGACGGCGCCATGTACACCGGCTGGGACACCCTGGAGGGCGAGATGGTCTACTACCTGCCCGAGGGGCCCATGGCCACCCGCTGGCAGGAAATTGACGGCAAGCTCTATTACTTCGGCTCCGACGGCGTGATGCGGACGGGCTGGCTGAGCCAGGGCGGGGATCAGTATTACCTTCAGGCCGACGGCTCCGCCGCGGTGGGCCCCACCGAGATCGACGGGGAAATGCACTATTTCAGCCCCGGGGGAATCCACGTGATTCTGGTGAATGAAACCCATCCGGTGCCCAGCTACTACACCATGGAACTGAAAACCGTGGAGGGCTGGAACCAGGTGTCCACGGTGTGCTACTCGGCGCTGGTTCGGATGCTGGCAGACTGCCGGCAGACGGGCATCGAGGTGGTTTTTAATTCCGCCTACCGTACCATCGCCCAGCAGACGGAGATCCTGGAGCTGAGAACAAAGGAGTACCAGGAAAAGGGAATGTCTTACGAGCAAGCCTACGCCAAGGCCCGGGAGACGGTGGCCCTTCCCGGCACCAGCGAGCACCATCTGGGCCTGGCAGTGGATCTTCTGGGGGACGAGGCCATTGCCTGGCTGAACGAGCACTGCTGGGAGTACGGCTTCATCGTCCGCTACCGGGCGGAGAAGGCGGAGATCACCGGCATTATCGACGAGCCCTGGCATTTCCGCTATGTAGGCGTAAAGGCAGCCATGGAGCTGAAGGATTCGGACCTGTGCCTGGAGGAATACCTGGGCGCGGTGGAGTAATCAAAAACAGACGGCGGACAGCCGTCTGTTTTTTCGTTGGGATACTGGAAGGAGGAGAATAAAATGGAGCTTGCCGCTCTGCCACAAAGTTTCCTGTCATTTTACGACCAGACCGCTTAAGTGGTCGTAAAATGACAGGCAATTCGGGACGCTGTCCGACAATCACCAATTCGTCGTACTGCTGAGATAACCCGATAAGCATATAATGCAACACCGCGCAATGGGGATTGCGGGCTTCGGCGGATCTTTTACCCCATTATGCGGCGTTGCCTTAAGTAACTGCCTCGGCATAGGATCATTTTGAGCGGCATAAAGGAAAATGCAAGGGGGAAATCTGGTTTTCTGCCCGAATGTTTCCGGGATTCATTTGCCGGTGAGAAGAAATTCTTCTACCTGGGCCATGGTGGGGACGGACGCGGCCGCGCCGATCTGGGTGACGGACAGTGCTGCCGCCGCGCAGGCGAATCTCAGGGCATCCTCCGCGGGGAAGCCCTGGACGGTCAGCCCCAGAAAAAACCCGGTAAAGGTATCTCCGGCCCCGGTGGTATCCACGGCGTTCACCCGGAAGGCGTCCTGGTGAATTCGCCGGGATTCTTCGGCGTAGAGGACCCCTTTGCTGCCCAGTGTCAGAACTACATGCATATGGGGGTAACGTGCCAGCAGG
The DNA here is from genome assembly GCA_945949735.1 of uncultured Clostridia bacterium. Taxonomy (GTDB): domain Bacteria; phylum Bacillota; class Clostridia; order Oscillospirales; family Oscillospiraceae; genus Faecousia. Next base: position 16,307 of record CAMFFO010000007.1, read on the forward strand.
TAATCGACGATCCTGTCGGGCTCTTCCTCACCGCTGATCTGGAATCCTTCGGTCTCATTAATCAGAAGATAGCTTACCGCATCAAATGGAAAGGACTCCAGCTCCGGGGAGTACGGGGAGGGGTTGAACGCCAGAGTCAGATGCCTCGCGGCGCACTGCCTGGCGATGTATTCCACCTGGCTGGTTTCATTCTGAATCAGCACCAGTACATCGTCCCGAAACAGATCCAGAGTTTCATCCACCATGGCCTGGGTCAGTGCGCCGTTGGAGCCGCTGTGGATAATGATGCTGTTTTGACCCTCTCGATTGACTTGAATGATGGCGTGGCCGTTCACGGTATCCACGGTTTTCAGGTAATCCGTTCGGACACCGGACTGTTCCAGAAGATCCACAAGCATACTGCCGTCCTTTCCGGCGCACCCGGCGTGGTAGACCTCGGCGCCGGATTTCGCCAGAGAAATGGACTGGTTCAGTCCCTTCCCACCAGGGGAGTACTGCAGAGCCTGGGAGGCGATGGTTTCGCCGGGGGCAGTAATGTGGTCGACCCGGTAGATATGGTCGATGTTCATAGATCCGAAGTTCAGAATGGGCATAATCCAATCTCCTTTCATTGAAACATCATTATACCAATTTATACAGTATTCCGTCAATCACAGACATCACAGGCGCGCCGGTTGTGGTCACGCCGTCAAAGCCGGTGTTGTTGCTCTTGCCATGGAGATGGCTGTTGCGAATCTCGGCTCTGTAATCCATGTCCACCAGGGTCAGATTAGCTGGGCAGCCCGCGCGGATGCAGCCCCTGCCGGAGAGGTTCCAGATCCTTGCGGGGTTCTCACTCATCAGCGCAGCCACTTCTTCCAGAGTCAGTTGGGCCCGATTTACAGCATCCAGCATCAGCCGGGCAGAGATCTCCACACCTGCCATACCGCCCATGGCGGACCAGATATCCCCGGACTTTTCTTCGGCGGTGTGGGGTGCGTGATCGGTGGCGATCATTTCCAGAGTACCGTCCCGGAGCCCATCCCAAAGGGCAAGCCGATCGGATTCCTGCTTGATGGTGGGAAAAACCTTCATAACTGTACCCAGACGGGAATAATCCTTCCGACTCAGGAACAGGTACTGGGGGCAGGTCTCCCCAGTCACATCCACACCAGAGGCCTTAGCCTGGCGGATCAGTTCCACAGCTTTGGCGGTGCTCACGTGGTAGATGTGAATTTTCGCCCCGGTTTCCCGGGCAAAGGCGATGGCCTTTGCCACGGCTTCCACTTCGGAAAAATCAGGCCTGGCATCGATCAGCGCATCTGCGTCGCAGCAGCCCTGCTGCCGCAGTTTATTGGTGAAATGTTCGTTTATGGCGTTGTTCTCCGCGTGGAAGCCGATACGCATATCCAGATCTGCTGCCCGTCGGAATTGCTCCAGCATGACCCCATCCGGGGGAGCTGCGATATTCCCCACGGAAGTGCCCAGGTAGATCTTATATCCCACCGCTCCAGCAGCTTTCATGGGCTCCATTTCCTCCAGATTGTCCGCTGTCAGTAAGGCGAAGAAGCCCAACTCTATGCAGGAGTGCAGCTGTGACAGGGCAATCCGGTCCCTCAGTCGCTGAGCCGTGGAGGTGACGGGGTTTACATTGGGCATATCTACGGCGTAGGTAATACCGCCGTAGCGGGCAGACAGGGAGCCCGTGGCAAAATCCTCCTTGTGGGTTAGACCGGGATCCCGGAAATGCACATGGGCATCGATCAGGCCCGGCAGAACAAAGAGATCTGTGGCATCCACCACGTTATCCGCCTGGCGACTGCTTAGACAAGGGGCGATTTCGGCAATCTGGCCGTCGTGGATGGCAATATCCGCGTTGTCACGACCTTTGGACGTGACAACAGTTCCGTTTAAAATTAATAGATCGTATTTCATAGGCACGCTATCTCCTGTTCAGCGCCGCGGCAAGGGCCTTGCAGCGCTGTGTGTCAATATCGGTTACCCATTCGGTATTGGCCTTTTCTCTGTGAATGAAATCCGTAAGGATGGCACCGGCGCCGGTTCCGTGATCCAGACACACCTGAATGTGGAGTTTTCGGCTGGAACGCAGCAGGCTTTCTGTCCCCAAGGCGAGAACTCCCACGGCATTTTCCAGGGCGTAGCCGGGAAGGTCCTCCGGGAATTGGCGGATTTCCAACTCTGAGACTCCCTCAGGGGCGGCGGGGAGGGGAATGATCCGCAGCGGAATACTGGAACGCAGAACGATTTCGGCGGCTTCCGGATCCTTACGCAGGTTTTCCGGGGCATAGGCGACATCCAGCCTGTCCACCAGCAGGATCTCACGGATTCCCGAGGAAATGTCCGGGGCGATCCGCAGGGCCATGGCGATGTTGGTCAGGGGGCCCTGGGCAACCAGAGTGAGTTTTTCCTCTGCAGCGCGGAAAGTGTGCACCAGGAAAGCAACGGCGTGCTCCCTGGCGGTTGTTTTGGGCTGTGGCAGGGGCAGATCCCCTGGGACAGTGGGTTCTGCAGGGGCGTCTGGCCGCCGGTACAGCTTTCTTGCTATGGGGCCGGGGCAGCCGGGATAAACCGCCGTCTGCTTTCCTGCCAGCTCACACAGCATCAGCGCCTGCTGTACCGCGGTTTCTGCAGAGAGCCTTCCCCAGGCTATGGTAATGCCCAGAAGCCGGATGCTCTCCGATTTCAGAGCCGCCAGAACGGCAGCGGACTGGAAAACATCGGGGTGAACATCAAGAATCACGTTCCGTATTTCCTTCTCCATGTCAGCGTCCCCCTTCCTGAAAAATATCCACCAGGATCTGGCACATTTTCTCCGGATCAGCCTCCAGCACCAGCTTTACGTTGGGCGTAGATGAAAAATGGCGGGTGTCCCACTGCAGATGTCCGTCGCTTATGCCCTCGGAGCAATCCACATCGCAGGATGCGATTACGGAGTGAACTACCACCGAAGGGTCCACCAGATAGGCAATGCACAGCGCGTCGTGGATGGGGGCGGTACCGGCCCGCTCCAGGGGCTGGAAAAGGGCATAGCTTTCCCGTCGGACGTGTATGTCGTTGGCGGTGAACAGAGCCGGAACGGTGCCCACGGTACGCAGCCGGAGTTCATGCCCCTCTGTGAGGGCACAGCTATGGGTGGCATCCAGGGTGCAGACAGTCACCGGTGCACCGCAGCGCAGCACAATGGCTGCCGCTTCCGGATCCTTGAAGAAATTTGCTTCCGCGGCTGCCGTAATGTTGGTTTTTCGAATGCCGCCGCCCATAATGACGATCTCCTGAATGTTGGCAACAATGTCCGGCGCCATAGTCAGGGCGAGCCCCAAATTGGTCAGGGTGCCCGTCAGAACCAGAGTAATTTTTTCTGAGGCATTGCGCAGGTACTCCACATAAAAAAGCGGTGCCTCTGTCTGCTCCGGCATTCTGGGAGAGTCGGCGAGGGGAAGCAAATCGGGGTTCATGGACACCATCTTCCCGCCAATCTCCGATACTCCTGCCAGTACAGGCTCCACCATAGGCTTCCCGCGCACAGAACTAAGGGATTTCACCATGGGCTCCGGCGCTCCGGGGTAGACAGGGATATGGGTTCCCCCCGCAGCATATGCGGCGCGCAGGGTATTGATTGTCGTATTTTTCACGCTGGTATTTCCGTGAACGGAGCACAGCGCGACCAGCTCCAGCTGGGGCGCCTGGATCGCTGCCATGACCGCAATCGCATCATCCGTCCCGGTATCAACATCCAGGATGATTTTTCGCATCTCATACCTCCAACAAGGGCGGTACCACGGCACCGCCCTTGTTCATTTGTTTGTTAAGGCTGCGTGACACTTCTTTTGAAGCAGTCGCACAGAATATCTACAAATTTGAACCGATCCGCATGGTAGGCAAAATAGCCATTCTTCTTCAGCGGATAAGCTCTCTGATCCACAATCGTCTGACCTTCTCCATAGCCGGACAGGCCGATCTCGATATGGCAGTGACGCAGATCGGTGATGACAGTGGGGTCGATCAGATAGGCGACACACAGCGCGTCATGAACAGCCGCGGCATCAGGAATGTAGAGCGGTTGGGTGGCGTTGTGCATGATAATCCGCTGCTCGCACTGCTCTGCAGCGAAGGTGGCGGCGAAGGTTCCAATCTCCCGGAAGCGTTTGCAGTCATCCAGAGTAACGCACGCTTCGTGGGTGGCATCCAGCGGAACCCAAACCACCTTTGCGCCGCACTCGGCTACGATCTGGGCGGCTTCGGGGTCGTGCCAGATGTTGGACTCAGACCAGCAGTTGCAATTGGTGATCTTGCTGCCGCCGCCCATGATGACGATCTGATCGATTTTATCCACAATGTCCGGAGCGATCCGCAGCGCCAGTCCCAGATTGGTCAGCGGGCCCACGGGAACCAGTGTGACCTTCTCTGTGGCATTTCGCAGGTAATCCACATAGAAGCAGGCTGCGGGCATGGCCTCGGGCTTGCTGACTGCATCAGGAAGATCCAGGTGTTCGCTGTGCATGGTGTACTCTTTGCCATTGTAGATCACCGTACGACGGGGGGGATTCTCCACATAGTCCTTGGTCAGGTATTTGACCATAGCGGTGTCGCAGCCCTTGTATACGGGGACCTTCAGCCCCAGGGAGTCAATGAGCCGCAGGGTGTTATCCGTGGTGTTCTCCACAGGCCGGTTGCCCCAGACGGTACAGATCGCCACCAGGTCAATTTTGGGGGAGGTGGCAGCAGTCATAATGGCCACAGCATCATCCGAACCGGTATCCACATCCAGAATTACTTTGATTGCCATGATTTACCTCCCAGTCTTTTTGTCCAGCGCAAACAGGTCACACAAAATCTTAGCAAACTTGAAGCGGTCGCCGTCAAACGCGTAGTAGATGTTCTTCTCGTCCGTATAGTAGCGGGGATCCAGAATGGTTTGCCCCTCGCTGAAATCCCGGAAGCCAATAACACAGTGAACATGGCGTACGTCCCTGAGTACCGTGGGATCGATGAGATAGGCGATGCACAGCGCATCGTGTACCGCAGCCGCATCGGGCACGGCCAGAGGTTGACCGTAGCTGTGCATGTAGATGCGCTGCTCGCACAACGCCGCCGCGAAATCTCCGGAAACCGTGTGCAACGCCCGGAAAGCCTTGCAGTCATCCAGGGTGATGCACGCCGCATGGGTGGCATCCAGGGGAACCATCGTAATTTTGGCACCGCTGGTGATGACCTTCTGGGCTGCCTCGGGATCATACCATATGTTAAACTCCGCAGTAGGCGTAACGTTGGTAATGTTGTAGCCGCCTCCCATGATCACAATTTCTTCGATCTTGCTGACGATGGTCTCGTCTATCATCAGCGCAACGGCCAGGTTGGTCAGAGGCCCCACCGCTACAAGGGTGATGGGCTCCGTGGCGGCGCGAAGATACTGGACATAGAATTCCGGCGCACGGATGGCTTGCTCTTGGATAACAGCCTCTGGGATCTGAAGATAGTCATCGTGCATCTGAATGACTTTTCCGTTCTCATCCTGCTTCTTTGCCATGTCACCCCGGCGTGCCAGACGATCGGGGCAAAGCAGCTTCACCAGCGGTTCCCGGCAGCCCCGGTATACGGGGACATCCGCACCAAGCAGCTGGACGACACGGAGGGTATTCTCCGTGGTCTTGTCCAGATCCTTGTTGCCGGCCACACTGCACACAGCCTCCAACTGAACATCCGGAGACAGAATTGCCGCCATGATGGCTACGGCATCATCTGAACCGGTGTCCACATCTAAAATAATCTTCCTTGCCATGATTACACCTCGTATCTAAGAAATCAGTTTTCAATGAATCAGGGTTGTTTTTGCTTGGCCGCTTTGACAGTACGAACTGCAGACATCAGGACCAGCAGAACGATTGTGCAGACGTAGGGGAACATGGAGATCAGCTCCGAGGGGAACTTGCCCATTTGCATATAGTTGGACAAAGCATCTGCGGAACCAAACATCAGCGCGGCCAGCGCGGCGCTGACGGGCTCACCGGAAGCAATGTTCATGGCGGACATACTGATGAAGCCTCGTCCTGCCATCATGTCCCGGGCGAACCAGCTCAGGTAGCCCATGGACATATACATACCACCCAGAGCCGCGATGAAGCCGGAAAGCCCAAAAGACAGAAAGTAAATGCGGCGGGGAGAGATACCCACGGATTCTGCCGCATTGGGGTTTTCCCCCACGGAGCGGATCCGCAGGCCAATCTTGGTCTTGTACAGCATAAACCATACAAGGAAAATCATTGCAAAGGCAACGTAGGTCAGGATATTATGTCCGGATAGAATGTCACCCAGAATGGGGATTTCCTTGATCAGAGGGATGTTCCAGCTGCTGATGGACAGGCTGGCAATACTGCCTGCAGTATTTGCCTTTTGCCCTGTGGCAAGGAACATGACGAATACCGTGCCGCCGACCAGGGCTGTGTTCATGGCAATACTGGTCAGGTATAGGTCGCACTTCATCACAAAGGCAGCGTAGGAGATGATCATGGTAATGGCAATGGCGGCAGCGAAGCCGGCGAGCATACCCAGCAGCAGACTCTGAGTGGCGCCGCTGACCAGAACACCTGCCAATGCGGATGCCAGCATCATACTTTCGATGGCCAGGTTCATTAGCCCGGCTTTCTTTGTGATACAGGCGGCGAGGGCGCCAAAAATCAAAGGCGTGGATACGCGGATCACGGAAAAAAGAAACTTAACGATGATATCAAGCATTTTTTGCCGCCTCCTTGTTTTTGCTCTTGGTTGCCTTAAAGATGTACTTCTCCTTAAATCCGCCAAGGAAGTGTTCTGCGGCAATCAGCAGGATGATAATTGCCTGCATGATATCGACGAACTCAATGGGAATTTCTGTGGTGTAGTTCAGAACTGCTGCACCGGTACGCATATAGGCCAGCAGGAATGCGCCCAGGGGTACGAAGATGGGGTTCTTTTTCGACAGAACCGCCACCAGCAGACCGTCAAAGCCCATATTTGTCAGGCCTGTCCACATATATCGGTCATAGATGCCCATGATATCCACTGCGCCGCCAATTCCGGACAGGGTAGCGCCAAGAACCTGGGCCGCGATAAGGCTGGAGGTCATGCCGATGCCGGCGGTTCGGGCAAACTTGGGGTTGGAGCCGCAGATGCGGATGGAGTAACCCAGGGGGGTTCTGAAAAAAATCAGTGCAGTGACAATGACAGCTGCTATGCCGATGAAGATCCCGGCGTGAATCTGGCTGCCGGAAACCAGCCGTGTCAGCTTGGCGGCGGCAGGCAGTGGTTCGGAGGCCATGTAGGTGATGCTGGTATCGTACATCTGGGCCTTTACCAGGTACGTTGCGGCGTACAGCAAAGCATAGTTCATCATAATGGAGACCACAGTCTCGTTGATCCTGGCCTTCTCACGCAGCAGAGCGGGGATGGAACCAAAAGCTGCGCCAGTCAGTGCGCCCACCAGGATCAGCACCAGAATGAAAACCATATGAGGAGTCTCAGGGCTCATGAACTGGGTGGCGACCAGAGCTACCATGCAGCCGGACATCAGGTATACACCTTCGCCGATGAGATTAAACCGGTTGGAGGCATAGACAAAACACATACCGGTACCGGTCAAAAGATAGGGAATGAATTTGCCGATCAACTGGCCGAACCGCCGTTTGGAGGTAAAGGGGCCGATGGCAAACATATATACCGCTTCCCCTGGGTTGTCACTGATCAGCATGATGCAAAGCAGAGTTACACCGTAGGCAATGACCAGCGCCGCCAGGATTCGGACTATTTCGAAGATGAATTCAATTCTTCTTGTTTCCTTCATACCAAATCACCCATTTCCTCCGGTGTCATGCGACGGACACCCAACATATATTCTCCAAGAAGATCTGTGCTTACCTTGGAGGCATCCTGGAAATGCGCTACGATCTGACCGTCCTTCATGACGAGAAGCCGGTCGGAGACCTCCAGAATCTCATTCAGGTCGGAGGAAATCAGCAGTGTTGCCACACCGTCTTCCCGGGCCTTGCGTACCAGTGTTTTGCGAATCATTTCCGTGGTTCCCACGTCGATGCCACGGGTGGGCTGGTTTGCCAGAATTAGGTGAGCGCCGCTGGAAAACTCTCTGGCAACGATTACTTTCTGGATATTTCCGCCGGAAAGCATCCGAACAGGCTGCGATCTGTCGTCACAAGCAATTTCAAATGCTTCGATGAGTTCGTCGATTTCCCGGTTGATTTTCCTTGTATCAGTAAACAAACCGAACTTCCGATATTTCTTGGAGTGGATCCGGTCGGCCATGATGTTTTCGCGGATTGGGAGGTTGGCTGCGCAGCCGTAAACCATCCGGTCCTCCGAGATATAGGCTAGACCCATTTCCCGGATCTTCCGGATACTTTTGTTCTTGATGCTTTTGCCGGAGATCTCAATTGTACCGCCGGCGGGCTTGATTATGCCTGCAACAAGCTCAGCCACTTCATTCTGGCCGTTGCCTTCCACGCCGGCAATGCCGACAATTTCTCCACTGCGAATTCCGAAGGAAATGCCATCAACGGTCATGACATCCTCTGCGTTTCGGTATTTCAGGTCATCTACCGTCAGAACAATGTCTTTGGGCTGGGCGGGTTCCTTCTCAATTTCGAGAATCACATCGCGGCCCACCATCATCCTGGAGATTTTTGCGGGATCCAGGTTCTCAATTACATCCGTACCAATGGTTCTTCCGTGTCGCAGTACGGTCACTCGGTCGCACAGCTCCATGACTTCTTCCAGCTTGTGGGAGATGAAGATGATTGCAATGCCATCCTTCTTCAGCGCTTTCAGCTGAACAAACAGCTCCTCGGTTTCCTGGGGAGTCAGAACGGCCGTGGGCTCGTCCAGAATCAGGATCCGGCATTTGCGCACCAGGGCTTTCAGAATTTCCACCTTCTGCCGCAGTCCAACGCCCAAATCGGCGATGCGCTCCCCGGCATTCACTTTCAACTGGTATTTGTCGGAAATTTCCTGGGTGATTCTGGCGGCGATTCTCTTGTCAAACATGAGCCCTTTGCCGGGCTCGATGCCCAGGGTCACGTTTTCGGCAACAGTAAGGGAAGGGACCTGCATGAAGTGCTGGTGAACCATTCCAATGCCCTTGTCGATGGCATCCAGCGGGCTGGAAATGTTTGCGGGTTTTCCGTCCAACAGCATGGAGCCACCCTGAAAATCCTCCATTCCGAAGAGTATTTTCATCAGTGTCGTTTTTCCTGCACCATTCTCGCCAACCAGTGCGTGGATCTCGCCTTCGTTGACCACAAAGTTTACATCCTTGTTGGCCATGAAGCCGTTGGGATAAATCTTTGTGATATTTTCCATGCGTAGTATTTCTGCCAACTTGTTTCTCCCCTTTATTTAGGATGGGGAGATGAACCATACGATTCATCTCCCCTGCATATTATTGGCGCAGTGAGCAATGAGTCAGAGCAGAGGATTACTGATCTCTCCAGGCGGCAAACTCGTCATAGCTGGCGAAATCAAAGTAGGAAGGAACTTCAACGGCACCGGAGACGACGTCCTTCATCAGCTGATCCATGTACTCCAGAACATCGGCAGGAGTATTGGCCCGGTAATGCTCGTTATCGGCCATGCCAACGCCGTTCTGTGCAATACCATAGGGCTCAACATTGCCGAACGGCAGCGTGCCCTCCACATAGCGATCCATAGTGTAGATAATGGCCTCATCGACCTTCTTCTGCATGGAGGTGATGATAACATCAGCGATGTCGGCATTCTCGGATGCCTTGTAAACGGTCCACATATCGCTGTCAACGCCGATGGCATAAATGCCATTGTCAAAGCCGCCGCGACCGGTAGCTTCCTTAGCCAGGCCGGGATAAGCAGAACCGGAAACACCGTAGATGACGTCCACGCCGCTGTCAAACATGGCGGAGGAGATTTCCTGGAGCTTGGAGGCATCTGCGGTGCCGCCGCCGTAAGCAACACTGATCTCAGCGTCAGGGTTTGCGTGACGAACACCGGCGATGTAACCGGTAGCGAAGTCGTTGCCAACGGGAACGTCGTTAAACAGGAACACGCCGATCTTGTTGGACTTGGTCAGTTTGCCGGCCAGAGCGCCAACCAGGAAGGAGCCTTCATTCTGTTTGAAGGCGATGCCGAAGAGATTGTTTATGCCGGTAACGTCCGCGGAGGCAGACATATCAAAGCTGACGAACTTAATGTCGGGATATTCGGGAGCGTACTTGATGCACAGGTCGGACAGACCGTAGTTGGACTGAGTAACAACAATGGAGTACTTACCGCTGTCAACAGCATCCAGGAAGGCGTTTTCATAAACGGAAGTGTCCTTTCCCAGTTCAATGACTTCTGCAGTCCAGCCGTACTTCTCGGCAGCACCCTGGCAGCCTACCCAACCCAGATCGTTGAAGGAAAGGTCGCCCAGGTTCAGACAGAGGTAGATGATGCTTTCTGTTTTAGCGGGTTCGGGAGTTGTCTCGGAGTTGGAAGAGCCAGATTCAGCGGGGGTGGCGGCAGCGGAGGTGGTTGCAGCGGGGGCGTCATTTCCACCGCCGCAGGCAGTCAGAGCAAATACCATAGCCATGACCAACAGAATTGCAAGTAACTTCTTCATAATTCGACTCCTTTTTTTAAGCAGGGATAAGGAATCAGGCGCTCATCTCTGATCCTTTTTATAACATCCGCATTCCGGCGGGTTATAAACCAATTTATACCGCGGCTTTTCGGCGGCGGTTGCGGGACAGTTCGTTGCGTTCGTCAGCGATCCCCAGCTTTTTCCACGGCCCCTTGTTCAGGCGAATCATGAAGAAGCTGATCCCATGACCGTAGAACAGGACTTCAACGAGGGTCATTATTCCGAAAACTCCATTGAGGAACAGCGCCGCGGAGAAGAACAGAATCTCGCTGGTCATCTTAAGGTATTTGTATTCGACCTTGATTCTGTCCGCCAGCGTGAAAAGGCAGGCTTCAAAACCTGCCGTCCCCAGACACATGGAGGTGGACAGCGCGCCGCCGAACACCTTGGACAGGTGGCTGCAAATACAGGTCAGGAACCTCCAGCCGGGCTCGCTAAAGAGCCAGGGAATCTGCATGAACAACTTCAGCCAGAAATTGATGAAGATGCCCTGTACCAGGATCATCAAGAAGGAGCCGATGCCCATGTACCGGCTGGCAAACAGAAAACCGGCAAGCAGCATGGCGGCATTGAACACGGTGTAAACATCACCGGACAGCACTCCCAGTTTGGCGGCAATGGCCACGAAAAGGGTGTTCATGGCATCGCTTCCCAGCGCATTGAGTGTCAGCAGCGCGGTACCCAGACAGTTTATTGCAGTTCCAACAAAGTAGATGCCGATCTTGATGGGAAGCTGCCTGTTCGGCTGAATGTTTAATGCCTGCCATATTTTTCGATTCATGTGTATGCCCCCGGTTGGATGTAGCATCTTGCTTTAAAAATAGTATATGCTATATTTCTGTTGTTGTAAAGATTAAAAACAAACAAATAATACTAGAAATATTTGTGCGATTTGCGATATGGCGGTTTGTTTTACCTTGGTATAATATAGAACCAGGTGTGTGTCGGCTTGACGCGGTAAATGCGCAAGTTGGTGTTTGAAGGCCTGTTTTGGCTGGATGGGTTCATGACCCTGCCTCAATAACACCCAAAAGTAGTTTTTCAGGGCGTCGCGGATTTGTCTGGCTGCAGATTGAACCTGATAAGCATTTCAAGATGGAAAGGATTCCCTGTTCCTTATTGAGAGGAGAAAGGCCGCATGACAAAACACGAGCGTATTATTCTGGAAAAGCTGGTCGAAAATCCAATGCTTTCCCAGAGCGAACTTGCCGAAATGCTCGGACTTACCAGATCGTCGGTTTCCGTATATATCTCCCATCTGATGCAGATGGGGTTCATCCGCGGACGGGGCTATGTAATAGAGAACTGTGATAACCTGTATGTGATCGGCACAGCGGGTGTGGATCACCGCATGGTGATGGAGGAAAGCCGACTGCTTCAACCGGACTCCGCTACCATACTCGACGATTGCGAGCTTACAGTAAGCTACGGCGGCATTGCGAAGAACGTTTCTGAGAACCTGTGTCGGCTGGGCGGAAGGGTGTCATGCATCTGCGCCGTCGGTTCTGATGTGCAGGGGCGGGAACTGCTGGATGAGTGCAGGCTTTCTGGAGTTGACATTGACGATGTGCTGATTGTTCCTGCCTCCAGAAGCTCCACCTATCTGGAAATCGCTTCTCTTGACAGGAACAGAATCATTTTCAGCTCCGCCAACATGAAACTGCAGAGGCAGATTACCCCGGAGTTCCTGATGACAAAGCAGCATAAGCTTCGCCATGCCAAGGGCATAATCACTGAAGACAGCCTGTCTACGGCTGCGTTGCAGTATATTTCTTCCAACTATTCCCCTGTATTCCTGATCTGCTCCAAATCCAACCGGGTTGGTCGCTATGCTCAGTTCTTGAACCAGTTCAATGGGATTGTGGCGAATCTCGAAACAGCCTGGATGACGCTGGGGGAGGAAGGAAAGCCACCCCTGGATGATGCTTCTGTTTTTTCCGTTATCGAAAGGGTTTATGTCAGGGCCAAGGGGCCCATCCTTCTGTGCTACGGCAGCAATCATTTTGCGTACTGTGATGGCTCTTACCTTGCCATCTGCTCCTATTCTGATCCGAAGGAAAGCGCGGCGCTCTATGCCTACTACCGGGATACTGTTGCGGCAGGGTTCTTCCACTGCCTGATGGAGGGCATTGAGAAAGATGATCTGATGCGCTACGTTTGTGCCTGCCGTGAAATCGTTTCCCAGAGCCCTGCGCTGGTAAACCTGCAGATTTGCCCGGAGTTGATCTCCTCTGTGATTTCTTCCAAAGATTTTTCCATCCGGCATAACAGGCTGCACTGACGTGTGGAAATCGGAAAAGAAGATCCGTTTTCCGACAGCTTGCTTCGGAGCGGTATTACATACCGATTTCCATTCCGGAGTATATGCAGGAAGCATGAATGCTCCCTGCAGCCTAAGCAAACATAAGAAGTCCCTCAAAACCGATTTGGTTTTGAGGGACGGTTTCATATTTAGGGCAACACCGCACAATTGCGTCAGCGGATCTTTTGCACCATTTCTGCAGTTTCAAAAACGGGAAATACATACAGTATTCCCCCGTTTTTGAAACTTTGAACTGGCACAAAATCTCTCGCTGAGCTTCCTTGCCGAATTATGCGGTGTAGCCTTAGAATTTTTGGAACGCTCTGAACAATTCGTATGCGGCTGTGCAGCGGATCTTTTCCCCCATCCACGCGGTTCAAAAAACGGGAAATAAATACAGTAATCCACCGTTATCTGAACCTTCGGCTGGAAAAACGCTCGCCGCCAGTTCTCACCGAGATTATCCAGAACTTCCCTTGATTTTTTCGCGGGTGACGCGGTTATTTTCTTCTTTCAGAGCCTTCAGGAAGGGACTGAAGGCCACGTTTTCCGCGCCGTAGGTCAGCTGAAGGTCGTATTCCAGGGGCAGCCAGGTGGCGATGTCCGATTCATTGTGGGAGATCACCGCCTCAAGCTTGTCCAGGGCCTTGTAGATTTTGGCCTCTGTGGTTTGGAGGGCGTTCATTTCGGCAAGAAGCGAGGAGAATTCCGCTTTTGTTTCCGGGGGCAGGGTGTCCACCCAGGCGGCGTAGAGGTCGTCCTCTTTTTGAACATCCGCTTCCGTTTTGTCGAAGGTGGGGATGTCCCCGGTGAAAGCCTCTCCCAGGTCGTGGATCAGGCACATCCGGATAACTTTGTTCATATCCGCCTCCGGAAACTGGGGGGTCAGCAGCATGGCCATGAGGGCGATGCGCCAGCTGTGATCGGCCACGCTCTCCGCCCGGCCCGGGGCGGTTTCGCAATGCCGCGGCGTGGTTTTCAGCCTGGCCGCGACCTGCAGGATTTCCAGTAACTGTTTGGGTTCCATGGGATTCCTCCTTTGTGATGCAGAAGAAAGAATGAAACGGGAAGAGCACGATTAATTGGTGTTCAGGTTATCGGGTTAAAACAGCAAACCATCCAGCAATCACTTGCTGGGATGCCACCGTAGGGGCGGCTATCAGCCGCCCGAAACCTTACGGCTTCCAAAGCACCCCGTTTTGCCGGAAACGCGCAATGATTGAGCCCTTTCGGGCGGCTGATAGCCGCCCCTACGGTAGTAACGTGAGGTGTTTCCATGGATGCTGTTCTAAGCCGATAGCCTATATTGGTGTTTATATATAATTGACAATTAACAATTGACAATTAAGGAATCCCTTCGGGATAAAACATAATAATTGTGGCCAAAAAACAGGACAATATTTTCAAAAATGACCCGGTTGCGGCACATAATTGTCAACTGTCAATTGTCAATTGTCAATTCGGCGAAGCCGTTCAAACACCAATTTATCGCGCCGCATTTTGGGCGGGAAACGGGCGGGGATCCTTCCCCGCCCGTTATTATGACAGAACCATTTTGTCGCTGACCTCGGTGGAGCCGGAGGCCTGGCTGAACAGGCCCAGCAGATGCTCCACGGTGAGATTCTTCTTTTCCTCTCCGGAGACATCCACCACCACATGGCCGTCATACATCATGATGAGCCGGTTGCCGTAGGTGATGGCGTCGCGCATATTGTGGGTGATCATCAGGGTGGTGAGGCCCGAGCGGCTGACGATGCGCTCGGTGGCTTCCAGCACCTTGGCGGCGGTTTTGGGATCCAGCGCCGCGGTGTGCTCGTCCAGAAGCAGCAGCCGGGGCTCCCTCAGAGTGGCCATCAGCAGGGTCAGGGCCTGTCGCTGGCCGCCGGAGAGAAGCCCCACCTTGGCGGTGAGCCGATCCTCCAGACCCAGATCCAGAATCTTCAGCTGCTCCCGGTACTGCTCCCGCTCCGCCCGGGTGATGCCGGGGCGCAGGGTACGCATCTGACCCCGCCGGGCGGCGAGAGCCAGGTTTTCCTCGATCTGCATGGTGGCGGCGGTGCCCATCATGGGGTCCTGGAACACCCGGCCCAGGTACTGGGCCCGCTTGTGTTCGGGCAGGCGGGTGATGTCCTTTCCGTCCAGAAGGATCTGCCCCTCGTCCACGGCGAAGGTACCGCAGATGGCGTTGAGCATGGTGGACTTGCCCGCGCCGTTGCCGCCGATGACGGTGACAAAATCCCCGTCATGGAGCGTCAGGTTCAGGCCGTCCAGGGCTTTCTTGGCGTTGACGGTGCCGGGATTGAAGGTTTTATGAATGTTCCTCAGCTCAAGCATGGCCGTCACCTCCCACGCGCTGCTTTTTGGGCTTTGCCAGGGATTTCCAGTAGGGAACCGCCAGGAACAGAGCCACCACGGTAGCGGTCAGCAGCTTCAGGTAGTTGGTGTTCAGACCCAGTAACAATACAAACTGAATGACAAGATAGTAGACTACTGCACCAAGAGTTACAGCTACCAGCTTCAGGGCAAAGTTGCGGAACACCTTTCCAAAAAGCACCTCGCCGATGATTACAGCAGCCAGGCCGATGACAATGGCGCCCCGGCCCATGTTCACGTCCGCCGCGCCCTGATATTGGGCCAGCAGCGCACCGGACAGGGCCACCAGACCGTTGGAGATCATTAGTCCGATGGTGATGCCGACTTTTGTGTTAATACCCTGGGCGCGGGCCATGTGCGGGTTGGCGCCGGTGGCCCGCAGAGCGCTACCATATTCGGTGCCGAAGAACCAGTAAAGAATTCCCACCACCGCAGCTAGTATCAGGATAGTCAACAGAATAGGATTGCTAAGGTCCAGATTTCGGACATACCGTTGGGACACTAGCAGGTCGTATTTGTCTACACCAAGGGGTTGGTTAGCCTTGTTGTCCATAATACTCAGATTAATGGAGTATAGGGCCAACTGGGTGAGGATGCCAGCCAGAATTGCGGGTATACCGCAACGAGTGTGCAACAGACCAGTAATCAAACCCGCCAGCATACCGACGAGAACAGCGCACAGCAAAGCCACCCAGGGATTGCACCCGGAGCGCATGAGCATGACACACACGGCACCGCCGGTGGCCAGGGATCCATCCACGGTTAGGTCGGATACGTTCAGAATTCGATAGGTCAGATAAACACCGATGGCCATGATACCCCAAAGAATTCCTTGGGTTACGGCACCAGGGACGGTGTTGGGGAATGATAATACGGCGTGTTGGAGTGCATACGTTACTTTAAGAAGTAATGTCATGTCAGATAAACCTCATTACAGATTTAGGCAGGACAGGGGAAAACCCTGTCCTGCCGTTGGATTCAGGGGGAATTAACCCTCCAGGGGGGTGTAGTCGCCGGGAACGGTGATGCCCAGCGCGTCGCAGTTGGCGGCGTTGTACTGCTTGGTAAACTCAGGGGCGTACTGCACGGGCATCTCGGAGATCTTGGCCTCGCCGGTGAGGACCTTGGCGGCCATCAGGCCGGTGGCATAGCCCAGGTCGTAGTAGCTGATGGACAGAGTCGCCACGCCGCAGCCCTGGCAGATACCGGCCTCGCCGGCAACCACGGGCACGCCTGCGGGCAGCACCACGTTGGCAATGGCCTCGGTGTTGGAGGCGGCGGTGTTATCGGTGGGGATGTAAATCACGTCGCTGTCGCAGGCCTTCTGGGTCACGGAGGCAACGTCGTTGGTATCGGTGAAGCTGTAGGGAGTGACGGAGAAGCCCAGGTCCGTCAGGTAGCCGGTAATCACGTCCACCTGGTACTGGCTGTTGGCCTCGCTGGAGCAGTAGAGAATGCCCACGGTCTTGGCGTCGGGGAACAGCTCCTTGATCATAGCCGCCTGGCCGTCCAGAGGCGCCAGGTCGGAGGTGCCGGAGATGTTGGTGCCCACAGTGCCGGTCCAGCCGTCAATCTCCAGAGCGGAGGCGTAGTCCGTGACGGAGGTGCCCAGGATGGGAATGGTGGCGGTAGCTTCCTTGGCAGCCTGAAGGGCAGGTGTGGCGTTGGCCATGATCAGGTCAACCTTGGAAGATACAAAGCCGTTGACGATGGTGGTGCAGTTGGCGGGCTCACCGGAGGCGTTCTGAACGTCAAACTCCACCTTGTCTCCCAGTTTCTCGGTCAAAGCATCCTGGAAGCCCTGAGTGGCCGCGTCCAGCGCGGGGTGCTGCACCAGCTGGCAGATGCCAACCTTGTACTTGCCGCTGCCGGAAGAACCGCAGGCGGCGAGAGACGCCAGCATCAGGACAGCCAGCGCCAGAGCAATGATTTTTTTCATATCTTATCTCTCCTTCGTTCCTACCCCACGGACTTTTGTACGCCCGGGGAGTATTTGATTGTCCTAATATACCACCAAGTCGGGGAAATTGTCAATCGGTATTTCCATATTTTTGAAAAAACCGGGGTGGAAATTGGAGGAAGGGGAAGGAAAGATTATAAAGGAGGGGGAAATCGAACGGCAAAACGACAAATTGGTGTTTGAAAAAATGCTGTCATTGCGAGCCAGTCCGCAGACTGGTGTGGCAATCCCCCGGTTGAAAGGAACCCGGTAACGATTTCCACCAATAATCGCGGCAAATCTCAATCTTCTTGGCAGTTTTCGGGACATTTCTGCTCTAACCGGGGGATTGCCACGACCAGTGTGCGCACTGGTCTCGCAATGACAGGAAACTTGGAGCCAGCCCACCAAACACCAATTTGTCGTATGGATGCTAATTCTCCACCGCACGGCTCAGGCTGCGGCAGGCGGAGGCCAGCTCCTGCAAGGTGGAGCAGGGAACCATGGAGCAGACCTGCGCCATGGCCTGGACGGAGTGCAGGTAGGGCCACTTGTTTCTGGGAATGGGGTTCAGGATCAGTACCCTGCCGCATTGGCGTTTGGCCTCGGTGAGCGCTGCCAGGGCCCGGGGCTGGTCGATGGTTTTGGTGTCGGAGAGGATCAGCAGGGTGGTGGCCTTCCCAAGCACCGGGGGCCTGCCGGCGCAGAGGGTGGCCAGCGCCGTGCCCAGGTCGGTGCCCCGGCCGTAGATGCCGGAATCCCCCACGAAGGAGCGGAAGGTGTCCATGTTCTGCAGCCGGAAGGGGTCGGCCTCCACCATGGTCTCGGAGAAGAGATAGGTGCGGGAATTTTCCGACACCTGGTTCAGCGATTGAATAAACCGGAGGGCGAACTCCGAAAACTGCATCATGGAGCCGGATACGTCGCAGAGGATCACGAGTCTTTTCTTTCTGCGGGGCTTTTTCCGGTAGCGCAGGCGGTAAAAGCTGCCCCCGGTTTCCAGTCCCTTGCGGATGGTGCCCCGGAAATCCAGCTTGCCGCTTTGTCCCCGGTTCCGGCCCCGGCGGGACAGGTCGCCGTTGATGCGCGCGGCGATGGAGCGGATGATGTGGATGGCTTTGGGGATGTCCTGATCCCGGAATTCGGAGATATCCTGATAGAGAAGCCCCAGCTCCGGGTCGGAGGCCTCGCAGCCCGCTCCGGCGTTTTCCAGCAGCAGCTGCTGCTCCATGAGGGTCTTGGCGAATACCGAGTGGATGAACTCGCCGTAGAGCTTGGGGTTTCGCTGGGCCGCGCCCCGGTACTTGTCCAGGAAGCCCCGCAGACGGCTGCGGGCCTCCTCGCCCATGGCGGCGTAGACCTCCCGCTGCTGCTCGGTGAGCTTGAGATCCTCGGGAAACCGCCGGAAGTCCTGCTCCGCTTCCTGCCGCTTCTGCTCCAGCTCCCGCTCCCGGGCCTGACGCTCTTTGGCCTGGGCTTTCATGGCCTCCTCGGAGAGAAAGAACCCGTCAAACACCCGGTCAAAGACCTTCTGCTCGTCCCGGGAGGAGGCAAACACGGTGCGAAGGGCGGTTTTCACCCTCTGCCTGTCCTCCATGCCAAGCCCGATGAGGATCTGGGCAGCGTCCGCCGTCTCCCGGGGGCCGATGGAAAGCCCCTCCAGCCGGAGCATCCGGGAGAAGGCGGAGAGCTTCTCCAGGTAGACCTTCTCATCCATGGCAGTGACCGCAGTGGGGCTGCTCGGCCAGCAGCGCGCTCATATCCTCGTTGTTTTTCAGTACGAAGCCCCCGGTCTGCCGCAGGGCGTCGGGGGTCAGCTCCCGGATGCCCAGGGCGTCCAGAGCCGCCGCCCAGTCCAGAGTCTCGGCGATGGAGGGCTTTTTCAGGATGGATTCGTTGGACCTTAGACGCTGCACCGCCAGGGCCACCTGGGCGCAGAGCCGGTCGTCCACATGGGGGAGCTTCGCCCGAAGAATGGCCAGCTCCTTTTCCATGTCCGGGTATTCAATATAAAGGTAGGCGCACCGGCGGCGCAGGGCCTCGCTTAAGGGACGGCTGCGGTTGGAGGTCAGCACCACGAAGGGGATGGATTTGGCCCGGATGGTGCCGATCTCGGGGACGGTGACCTGCATTTCGGAGAGCAGCTCCAAGAGGAAGGCCTCAAATTCCTCGTCGGCCTTGTCGATCTCGTCGATGAGCAGGACAACGGGTTTTTCCGAGCGGATGGATTTGAGAAGGGGACGCTCCAGCAGATATTCGTCCGAGAAGAGGGAGGTTTTCAGCGCGTCCTTATCCGCGTCCTCCCGGTGGATCTGGATGGCCAGCAGCTGCTTCTGGTAGTTCCATTCGTAGAGGGCCTTGCCCTCGTCCAGACCCTCATAGCACTGCAGCCGCACCAGATCCCGGTCGAGGGCCGAGGCCATGACCTTGGCCACCTCGGTTTTGCCCACACCGGCCGCACCCTCGATGAGCAGCGGCCGCCCAAGAGCCAGGGCCACATACACGGTGGTGGCCAGGGTGTCGTCATAGATGTAATGGGCCTGGTCCATTTTCACTTTCAGTTCGGTTAAATCCATGGGATTCCTCCTGGTTTTTCTTTTGAGTATACCATATTTTCCGCGCGGATACAAGAAAAACCCGTTTTCGGCCATCGACTTTGACTGGCAGATAAACTGGTGTTTGAACGGCTTCGCCTCAAAGTATCCTGTCATTGCGAACCAGTCCGCAGACTGGTGTGGCAATCCCCCGGTTAGAGGG
>CAMFFO010000008.1 GCA_945949735.1 uncultured Clostridia bacterium
CGTACTTCAGCAGGTGAGCCAGCATCTTGGGGGAGGTCAGGTCGTTGATGGCGACAACCTCGAAGCCCTCGGCGCCGAACATCTGACGGAAGGCCAGACGGCCAATGCGGCCAAAACCATTGATTGCAACTTTAACAGACATGGTAAATTCCTCCATTTCAATAATGACTGCTTTTGCAGTAGGAAAACCTTATACCGGGCATATCGATAAGCCCGTACGGATTCATTATACATGATTGGGGGTTTCTTGTAAACTGTGAAAAGTGTCAAAAACATCGCACCAGAATGTGAAATTCCGTACAAAATGTGCACTGTAATGCAGCGGACAGTTCAGGGGGATCCTGCACGCAGTCCTGTGCGGGCGGATATCATCCGCCCGCACCGTCTCCGTGACTGAGCAGTTTCGATACCGGAGCGCTGCGGACGGCTGATAGCCGCCCCTACAGGACGCATTAAGCTGTCCGGGCTTTGTTCAGCTTATCGGCCTTGCAGAACACGAGGAAACCCAGGAGGAAGATGATGACCAGGGTACCCACGGCCAGGCTCTCGTTCTGAAGCTCCAGACCGAACACATTCAGCGTCATTCCGGCGGTGAACTGGCTGACCACTGCCACCAGCGTCGTGCCCAGGAAAGAGGCGCCCTTTCCGCAGATGTCCATGAGCCCATAGTATTCGCCGCTGCGCTCGGCGGGGATGATCTTGCCCAGGTAAGACCGGCTCAGCGCCTGGATTCCGCCCTGGAACATACCCACCAGCACCGCCAGCAGCCAGAACTGCCACAGACTCATCAGGAACACGGCGAAGAGGGTGATGCCGGTGTAGGCCAGGATGCAGACCTTGATGAGAAGGCCGGTGTCATATTTGACGGAGAGTCTGCCGAAGATGATGGCGCAGGGGAAGGCCACGATCTGGGTCAGCAGCAGCGCCAGCAGCAGCCCCGTGGAGTCCAGGCCCAGAGCGGTGCCGTAGGCCGTGGCCATGTCGATGATGGTGTACACGCCGTCGATGAAGAAGAAAAAGCTCAGCAGGTAGATGAAGATGTGCTTCTGCTGCCGGACCTCCCGGAAGGTGCGCTCAAGCTGCCGGAAGGTCTCCGCCACCGGGTGGGCGGTGGCCTCCACATAGGCGGTCTGCTTATACCGGCGCAGCAGCGGGACGGTGCAGCCCACCCACCACACGGTGGTGATGAGGAAGGAGGCGATCATGGCGGCGCCCTGGGTCAGGCCGAAGCTGTCATGCAGCAGCACCAGCACCAGGCAGAGCACGAAGGGGATCACGCTGCCGATGTAGCCGAAGGCGTAGCCCAGGCTGGACACCCGATCCATCCGCTCCGGGGTGGCCACCTCGGGGAGCATGGCGTCGTAGAACACGTTGGCGGAGTTGTAGCCCACCCTGGCAATGACGAAAATCACCAGGAAGCTGAGCCAGGACCAGGCCGCGCCCAGGGCGGCGCAGCCCAAGGCGCCCAGCATCATGGCAAGCAGGAAGATGGGCTTCTTAAACCCCTTCTGATCCGCCAGAGTGCCGCAGATGGGCCCGATGAAGGCCACAAGCAGGGTGGCCGCGGAGCCGGCGTAGCCCCAGTAGGCCAGATACCTGGATTCGTCCAGCCCGGCGGCGGAGGACAGGGCGTTGAAGTAAATGGGGATCAGGGTGGTCACCAGCAGGATAAAGGCGGAGTTGCCGATATCATACAGGATCCAGCTTTTTTCCAGGGGGGTCAGCTTCATTTTCTCTTTCATACAGAGTGCCTCCTTATGGATGGGTGGAAATCCGCAAACGCAGCAGCGCGGAAAACAGATGAATAGAATTGACAAAGCGCGTATCGGTTTCACTCAGCTTTCCCGACAAATTGGTGTTTGTCGAATACTTGCTGTCATTGCGAGCCAGTGCGCACACTGGCGTGGCAATCCCCCGGTTGAAAGGAACCAGGTAACGACTACCGCCAAAAATCGCAGAAGTTCCCATTTTTGGGTGCTTTTCGGTACATTTCCCCACTAACCGGGGGATTGCCACACCAGTCTGCGGACTGGTTCGCAATGACAGGTAGTTTTACAACGCTCCCTTTCAAACACCAATTCGTCAGTCAGCTGCGAAAAGCCGATGTGCACAATTGCCAATCCCTCAGCCCATGATGGGCGCGAAGTCCGCTCCCAGGGGGGTGCCCCGGTACAGGTGATCCTCCAGCTGCCGGGCCAGGGAGGGGAAGCGGTTCAGGGCCTCTTGGTACAGCGCCAGCAGGGGCTGGTCGTATGCCGCGGCCCGGGGGTCGGGCTGCCGGGGCATGAACTGGTGCCGGACGGTTTCTCCCAGCCGGGGAACGGCCCACTCCAGAATGCTTCGGGAGAAAAGCCCGTTTGCACTGAGGGTTTTGGTGACCCAGGTCATATTGCGCATACACCTTCCCATCTGGGCCCTGGTGAGAGGGGGGAAGAACCGGGCCATGATCTCCAGCTCCTCCGGCCCCAGCCGAAGGTGTGCTCCCAGATCCCGGGTATGGGGCAGGGGCTCTCCGTCCAGGGCAAGCAGGAACCGGTCAAACTCGGTTTCCAGCTGAGAATGGGGGCACGTTCCTACGCTGTCCAGCTCCACGATGTAGGGATGGCATTGGGAATCCAGGGCGTAGTGGGTCAGCAGTCCAAAGAGGTAGGCGGTTTCCCGGGGGTCCTCCGGATGGCGCAGCCGGGCGCAGAAGCCGTCAAACAGCGCGTCTCCGGGAATGTGGTGGAAGCGGCTGGCCAGTTCATGCACCTGGTCGCTCCGGGAAATGTTGTGAAAAAACAAGGGGTCGGGGCCGTGGAGCCCCGCGTCGTAAAGCTGGGGATGGGCCCTGGCGATTTTCTGAATCGCCGGGGGCAGCACGGACAGCATCTGCTGTCCGAAGCGGTAATGGGCGTAAGCAGCGGGCATAGGGTAACCTCACAAAAAAGGGAAATTGAGCGGACAGCTGATGTGCTTACCGGCTTTTCTCAACAGCCCGACAAATTGGTGTTTAGCGATTCGTTATCGTAGGGGCGGATATTATCCGCCCGCACCCTTACCGCATGGATAGCACGCACATTCACCGGAAATGCTCAAAACCCGGAACGTTTCGGGCGGATAATATCCGCCCCTACGGTAGCAACGTAAGGTGCTTGAAAACTGTAAACACCAATTTATCGTGCCGGTGGGATTCATTCGGCGTTGAATACGTACTTGTCCATCCGGCGGAAGGCTTCCTCCACGCGGCTTAGGGGGAGGGCCAGGTTCATGCGCAGGTGGCAGGGGCCAAAGAACTTCCGGCCGTCCTGGACGGCGACCCCCACGGCGTAGCAGGCGCAGAGCACATCGTCGATGGTTTTTCCGTGGGCGCGGCACCAGCCGGTGCAGTCCACGAACAGCATATAGGTGCCCTGGGGGCGGCTCACCGTGACCCCGGGGAAATGATCCCGGATGAAGCCTGCGGCAAAGTCCACGTTGGCGGTGAGCACCTGCCGGAGCTCCTCCAGCCAGCTTTCGCCCTCGCCGCTGAAGCCGCCGATGAGGGCGTACATACTCAGCACGTTCATGGAATTGTAGTGGCTGAGAGAGGCTTCCTTCTCCATCCTGTCCCGGAGCCAGTCGTTGTACACGATGCTGTAGCTTCCCACCAGGCCCGCCAGGTTGAAGGTTTTGCTGGGGGCGTACATGGCTACGGTGCGGTTTCTCGCGTCCTCGCTGACGGACTGGGTGGGGATGTGGCGGAAGCCCTCCAGGGTCAGATCGGACCAGATCTCGTCGGAAATCACATACACATCGTATTTTTGGAAGAGCTCCATGGCCCTCTCCAGCTCCCAGCGCTCCCAGACCCGGCCGCAGGGGTTGTGGGGGGAGCAGAGGATAGCGGTGTGGATCTTTTCCTCACGAAGCTTTCGCTCCATATCGTCGTAGTCCATACGCCAGACGCCTTCTTCATCCGGCACCAGGGGGCTGTGAACCAGCTCGTAGCCGTTGTTCCCCAGAGCGCCGGTGAAGCCCACATAGGTGGGGGAATGCACCAGAATCTTGTCCCCCCGGGAGCAGAGCACGTTTGCCGCGCTGACCACGCCGCCCAGCACGCCGTTGGCGTAGCCGATGTGCTTCGGCTCCAGGCCGGAAACGCCGTTTCGTTCCCGCTGCCAGCGGATAATGGCATCGTAGTATTCCTGCCGGGGGGAGAAGTAGCCGTAGGCGGGATGCTCCGCCCGGGAGATGATGGCCCGGGGAATGGAGGGCGCCGTGGGGAAGTTCATGTCCGCGATCCACATGGGGATCACGTCAAAGCCCTCCCGGAGCAGTCCCGCGCAGGGGGCCGCGTCCACGGCAATGGCATCCAGACCATGGCGGTCCATAATGGTGGAAAAATCGTATTGCATGAAAGAGCTCCTTTATCTGTATCATATGATCCATTATAATTTTGTCCCCGGAAAAAAGCAATAGGGGACCGGCGCAAAACCGCCCCTTCCCCCAAAGATTTTCCGCGCCGCCCAGGGTTTGGCGTTGACAGGCGGTTGGAAGCAGCATATAATTGGAAATGGAAAGCAAAGGAGTGCGAGCGATAAATTGGTGTTTGTCGATTTCCGAACACGTTACGTTTTTGCTGTAGGGGAGGCATTGATGCCTCCCGCGAACGCGGTACGTTTTCGCCTAACGGTGCGAAAAATCGGGACGTTTCACCGCCGGGAGGCATGAATGCCTCCCCTACAGTGTTTTTTGCAACGTTCCCAAAACAGCCCCAAAAACACCAATTTATCTTTCTGTTTCCCCGGCGGGGGGTTCGCTCAGAAATAAGGAGGGGTATTATGGAGCAAAGACGATGCTATGGGTGCATGGAATTTACCGACCAGCCGGTATGCCCTCACTGCGGCTGGCGCGCGGAGCAGAACAATGAAAGCAGCCAGCTTCCGGTGGGCGTCTGCCTGGCGGGCAGGTACCTGGTGGGCAGGGTTCTGCGGCAGACCGCCTCGGGAATTCTGTACCTGGGCCTGGATCAGGCCCGTGAGGAGACGGTGAATCTGCTGGAATACTACCCCGCGCAGGACGGGAGGAGAAACGGAAATCTGGTGGAGCCCGCCGGGGAGGACACCGCCCGCCGCTTTGCCGAGGGCAAGGAACAGTTTCTTCGAATCAGCCAAACGCTTGCCGGGGACCAGGAGCTGGCGGAGGTCAGCGGAGTCCGGGAGGGCTTCGGGGAAAACGGCACCGCCTACCGGGTGGAGAAGCAGCCGCGGGGCACCACGCTGGAGCGGTATGTCCGGCTGCGGGGCGGTTTCTTAAGCGCGGAGGAAACCTTCCGGATCCTGCGGCCCGTTCTCCGGGCAGTGGCAGCTGCCCACCGGGCGGGCGCGGCCCACGGCGGCATCCGCATGGACGCCATCGTCCTGGATCCCATGGGCGGCGCCCGGCTGCAGGGCTTTGGGGAGAATCCCGCAGCCACCGCGCAGCAGGATGTGCTCGATCTTTGCCGGGTGATCCTGGGCTGCCTGATAGAGGGAGGCGAGAACCTGTCCGCCTGTCCGGATCAGCTTCCGGGCCTGACAGCGCGCCAGTCCGGCGCTTTGAAAATGGGCATGGCTGCTCCCCGGGAACGGTTCGTCTCCGCCGGAGCCCTCTGCGCTGCCCTGCTGGACGCCGGACAGCAGACTCCCGGACAGGAGAACACAGGCGCAGATGTCGTATCTCCTCCGCCCCGACAGAAGAAGTCCCGGAGGAAGCTCTGGATCTGGATCGCGGCAGCCGTGGGCGTCCTGGCGCTCACGTTCCTGGCGCTGCTGGCCTTTGGCGTACACATCTGGACGGACGCGGACTGTACGCGCCCAAGCACCTGCGTGATCTGCGGGAAAACCCGGGGCGCGGCCCTGGGCCACGATTGGCAGCAAGCTGACTGCCTGACCCCCCGCACCTGCAGCCGCTGCGGGGAAACCCAGGGTACGGCCCTGGGCCACGCCTGGCAGGAGGCTACCTGTCTGAGCCCCAGAACCTGTGACCGCTGCGGGGAAACCCAGGGCTCCGCGGTGGGCCATAGCTGGGAGGAGGCCACTTGCACCGACCCCCAGACCTGCATATACTGCGGTCAGACTCAGGGAACGGCCCTGGGCCATGATTGGACGGAGGCCACCTACACCGCGCCCAGCACCTGCAGGCGCTGCGGTCAGACCCGGGGAAGCGTCCGGGGCTACCATGAGAGCATCTCCGGAACCTATGAGCGGTTCTATTCCGCCAAGGTCAACGGCTGGTGCCTGAAGCTGGATGAGCCCGTCTCCGGCTGCCGGAGGTTTACTCTGGTGGTGGAGGTCAGCAATATCTCCTACGGCAGTCCCACGGGCAGATGGAAGGGCTTCTACCGGAATACCCGGGGAGACTGGATCGACCTGGGCAACTTCGACATGACGGGAACCAGCGGCTCCGTCACATTTACCTTCGATGAGCCTGTGGATATTGATTCGGTGACCGCGGTATACGACGGAGGCGGCAGCTTCTCCTACAATGTGGGCTTCGCCATGACGGATGTCTACGCGGCGGATTGATCAACTGATACAAAACCCGGAGCGCCTGTGCGCTCCGGGTTTTTCACGCGGGTACCCCCGGCGGAAGGAGAAATTGGTGTTTGTCGAGTTCCTACCGTAGGGGTGGCTATTAGCCGCCCGCAGCCTTCGTCAACAAAAGCACCCCATTCTATCGATAACACGCAATAAGCGGAACATTTCGGGCGGATAATATCCGCCCCTACGGTAGCGGCGTAACGTGTTCGGAAATCGACAAACACCAATTCGTCAGCCTGCTGGGGAAACCCGGCAGGCTTATTCGTTGGTCTCCGGGTGGACGCCGGTGACGGAGAAGATGACCCACTCGGCAATGTTGGTGGCGTGGTCGCCGATGCGCTCGAAATACTTGGCGACCATCAGCAGATCCAGAGCGTATTCTCCCTCCCCGGGGTTCCTGGCGATAAAGTCCAGAATGTCGCACTTGATCTGGTTGAAGTAATCATCCACCACATCGTCGTAGTCCGTGACGGCGGTGGCCAGAACCTGATCCTGCCGGACGAAGGCGTTTACGGCCTCGGCGACCATATACCGGGCGGCCTTTGCCATTTCACGGATTTTCAGATAGTTTTCTCCGGAGCCCTGCTTCATTTTGGGAACCAGATCCACAATGTCCTCCGCCTGGTCGCCGATACGCTCCATATCGGTGATCATCTTCATGGCGGCGCTGATTTTCCGCAGATCTCCTGCCACCGGCTGCTGACGCAGCAGCAGCTTCAGGCAGACGGCCTCGATGGTGCGCTCACTTTCGTCGATGGAGGCTCCCACCTGGGCCGTTTTCTCCTCCAGCTCCCGGCTGCAGTCCGTCAGGGCATCGGAGGCGAGGCCAATGATCTGCTCACAGGCATCGCCCATCTGAATCAGCTCCTGGTGGAGATTATTTAACTGTTCCTGATAGATATCCCGCATCATACTTCCTCCTTTAACCGAATCTTCCGGTAATGTAATCCTCGGTGCGCTTGTCCCGGGGCTTGGAGAACATCTCCTCGGTGCTGCCGTACTCCACCAGATCCCCCAGCAGGAAGAAAGCGGTCTGGTCGGAGATCCGGACGGCCTGCTGCATATTGTGGGTGACGATGACGATGGTGTACTTTTCCTTCAGCTCCATGGCCAGATCCTCGATCCGGGAGGTGGAGATGGGGTCCAGGGCGGAGGTGGGCTCGTCCATCAGCAGTACCTCCGGCTCCACGGCCAACGCCCGGGCGATGCACAGCCGCTGCTGCTGACCGCCGGACATACCCAGGGCATTCTTTTTTAAGCGATCCTTTACCTCATCCCAGATGGCGGCGTCCCGGAGGGCTTTCTCCACAATTTCGTCCAGCTGCGTTTTGTTTCGGATTCCGTGGGTTCGGGGGCCGTAGGCGATGTTGTCGTAGATGCTCATGGGGAAGGGGTTGGGCTTCTGGAACACCATGCCCACCTCCTTGCGAAGATTGTTGACCTCCGCCTGGAAGATGTCCGTGCCGTGGTAGAGCACCTCCCCGGTGATCCTTACGCTGGGGATCAGGTCGTTCATCCGGTTCAGGGTTTTGAGGAACGTGGACTTGCCGCAGCCGGAGGGGCCGATGAGGGCGGTGATGGATTTTTCGGGGATGTCGATGCTGATATTTTTCAGCGCCTGGGCCTGACCGTACCACAGGTTCAGACCCTTGACGGTAATAATCGGTTCGTTCAAGGAAATGTGCTCCTTTCTTGGATATTCCGGAGGGAAGATATATGGCGCTTTCGCTTACGAATTGACAATTGACAATTAACAATTGACAATTATGGAATCCCCTTCGGGGATGATTGAAAATGACAGTCAGGTCAGCGAGGCAGCCCGGCAAATTGGTGTTTGTTTAGACAAGGTTGTCATCCCGAGCGGAGCGAAGCGGAGTCGAGGGATCTACACATTTCGTTTCGCTTTCTGGTTAATTTGGCGCGAAGATCCTTCGACTCCGCTTCGCTCCGCTCAGGATGACAAGGTTTTCTGTTGTTTGGGGCTGCCCGAAAAACACCAATGTAATACTCTGTTTACTATTCGTCCCGAAGGGACTCCATAGCTGTCCACTGTCAACTCGGGCAACAGAACGCCAAACGCCGGTTTCTCTTCGTCCCGGGGTGGTCAGGCTGATTTTTTGCGGAAGTAACGGGTGACGGCGGTGGCGGACAGATTGATGCAGAAGGCCAGCACCAGCAGGATTGCCGCGATGCCGAAGGCCACGCCGAATTCTCCCTGCTCCTTGGCGTAGACATACAGGGCAACGGTTAAGGTCGCTCCCGCGCTGAAGAGGCTGGAGAAGAAGCCGTTCAGCGCGTGGGCAAACCCGGCGGTGAAGAGCAGCGCGGCGGACTCGCCCAGAATCCGGCCCACGGATAGAATGCACCCGGTGATCACGCCGTCCACGCAGCCCGGCAGCACCACGGTGCGCACCACCCGCCATTTTCCCGCGCCCAGGCCGAAGGCACCCTCCCGGTAGGACTGGGGTACGGTTTTCAGGCTCTCCTGGGTGTTGCGCAGAATGGTGGGCAGGTTCATGATCACCAGCGTCAGACCGCCCGCCATCAGGCAGGTGCCGATGGAACCGGCGAACACCAGCATTCCCACCAGACCGTAGATGATGGAGGGAATGCCGCTGAGGGCCTCGGCGGCGTACTCGATGGCGGCCACGATTCTTTTGTTGGAGGCATACTCCGTCAGGTACACCGCTGCCCCCACGCCCAGGGGAATCACAATCAACAGCGTCACGATAACGATATACACCGTGTTCAGGATGTCCGGAAGAATACCGATATTACCGCTCAAATAACTGGGCTTCGTGCTGATGAATTCCCAGCTCAGGTTGGGAATACCCTGAATCAGGACGTAAGCCACAAGAAAAAGGGTCAGAAGCCCGGTCAGCGCCGTGGCGAAGTACATACCGCCCCGGACGGTCCACAGGAACCGCTTCCGGGAATTGGAAAGCTTTCTTTTCAAGGACGCTTCTCTCCTTTCAGGAAGAAGTTCAGAGCCGCGTTGATGAACATGATGAACAGGAACAGCACCAGCGCGATGGAAAACAGCGCCTGCCGCTGCAGACCGCTGGAGTAGGACATCTCCGACGCCACGGCAGTGGTCAGGAATTTGACGGATTGGAAAAGACTCGGCATATTGGCAACGTTGCCCGCCACCATCATGACCGCCATGGCCTCGCCGATGGCACGGCCCACACCCAGTACCACCGCGGCGGCGATGCCGCTTTTGGCCGCGGGCACGCTGACGCGGAACCAGGTCTCCTCCGGGGTTGCCCCCAGGGCCAGGGAGGCGTCCTCATATTCCTTGGGAACGGCCTCCAGAGCGGTGACGGACATTTTGATAATGGAGGGCAGGATCATAACGGCCAGCACCACGATGGCCGCCAGCAGGCCGGAGCCGTCGGGAATGTGGAAGAGCTTGCGGATGCCGGGCACCAGCACCATCATGCCCGCCAGGCCGTAGACCACGGAGGGGATGCCCGCCAGCATGGATACCGCCTGGCCCATAAACGATTTAACGGATTTCGGGGCCATTTTTGCCAGGTACACGGCGGTGAGAAAGCCGATGGGGACGCCCAGAACAATGGCGCCCGCGGTGCCGTAGATGCTGGTCAGGATGAAGGGGAGAATGCCGAACTTCGGCTCCGCCGCGGTGGAGGCCCAGGTGGGGCCGAACAGGAAATCGATCACCCCGATCTCCCGGATGGCGGGAATGCCGGAGATCACCAGGTACACGGTGATGAGCAGCACGCAGCCCACGGTCACCAGACCCAAAAGCAGGAAAACCCCATGCACCAGGGTTTCCGTCAGATTGTGTTTCATTGTGTTATCCTCCCAGCGGAAGAGAAACAGCGGACAGGGCCGGGATCTCTTCGGGATGATTTGTAATTGTCCCGAAGAGACCCTCATGCTGTCCGCTGTTATCCGTATCAGGTGTTGGGCACCACGCCGGCGGCGGTGATGACCGCGTTCGCTTCGGAAGAGGTGACGTAGTCGAAGAAGGCCTGGGCAGCCTCACTCAGGGTCACGCCTTCCTTGGTGACCAGCACGAAGGGACGCTGGATGGCGTAGGAGCCGTCCTTCACGGTATCCTCACTGGGGGTGACGCCCTCCACCTGCAGAGCCTTCACGGTGTCCTTCACGGAGGCCAGGGAGGCGTAGCCGATGGCGCCGGGGTTCTGAGCCACGGTGGTGATCACGTCGCCGGTGGAGCTCAGCTCCTGACGGTACTGGCAGGCATCCACCACGCCCACGATTTCCTCAAAGCCGCTGCGGGTGCCGGAGCCGGCTTCCCGTCCGATCAGGACGATTTCCGCGTCAGCGCCGCCAACCTCGGACCAGTTGGTGATTTTGCCGGTGTAGATATCGGCGATCTGCGCCAGGGTCAGGTCGCTGACCGGGTTTTCGGGGTTCACGATCACGGCGATTCCGTCATAGGCCAAGATGGTCTCAATCAGGCCGGAATCCTTCTCCTCGGCCTTCAGAGCCCGGGAGGAAAGGCCGATGTCGCAGCGGCCCTCGGCCACAGCCTGGATGCCGGTGCCGGAACCGGTGGGGTTATAAGTGAAGGTCACATCGGGATTGGCTTCCATGAAGGCCTCGCCCAGAGCGCCGATGACCTTCTCCATGGAGGTGGAGCCGTCGGTGGAAACGGTGCCGGAGAGCTTCGCGGGAGCGGCGGTGGTCGCGGGAGCGGTGGTGTCCACGGGAGCGGCGGTGGTGTCCGCGGGAGCGGCAGTGGTAGCCGGGGCTTCCTGCTGACCGCAGGCCGCCATGCTCAGCGCCATGACCAGAACAAGCAGAGCGCAAAGAATTCTTTTCATTTTCATAATCTCCTTTATGATTTTGATTCGGGATATGTATCCTACGGCTTCATTGTAACGTTCCTTTGTAAAATCAAAAAGACATGGACTGTAAAATCCATGTCAAATCTTCCGGGTGAAAAGGATTTGCTATATGAAAAAAGTATGATATACTGAAATACACCTGTCGGGATCACTCAGCTTTCCCGACAAATTGGTGTTTGTAGATTTCCAAACACGTTGCATTGCTACCGTAGGGGCGGCTATTAGCCGCCCGAAAACGTTCAAGTTTCTGAGCGTTTCCAATAAACGGAAGCACTTTCGTTGACGAAACAAAAGCGGGCGGCTATTAGCCGCCCCTACGGTGGCATCTCGACAAACACCAATTTGTCGGGAAAGCTGACTGAAGCCGATAAGCATTTACCGAAAAAACCTTCCGAGGGAAGAGAAAAGGAGGAACCCGATGGTTCTGAAAACCTATTGTATGTCCAACATCGGGGGCAGAAAGACCAACGATGACACCGCGCTGATCCTTCGGAAGGGGGATAACGCCTGGGTGTTCGTGGGCGATGGGCTGGGAGCCTACGCCGGAGGCAAGCAGGCCTCCCAGGCCGCCGGGGACGCGCTCATGGCCATGAGCCGCCGGGGCAGTATGCTCTCCCGGGAGCGGATGGAGGAGGGGGCGCAGGCCGCGGATGCCGCCGTGAAGGCGGTTCAGCAGCAGACCGGCGGAAGCATGAAAACCACCCTGGTATTCCTGGCGGTGGAGGGGGATCGGGCCCGGTGGATGCACGTGGGGGATTCCCGGCTGTACCACTTCCGGGGCGGCAGGCTCATAAAGCAGACCATGGATCACAGCGTATCCCAGATGGCGGTGCTCATGGGGGAGATCACCCAGGCGGAGATCCGCTTCCACGAGGACCGCAACCGGGTGCTTCGCGCCCTGGGCGGGGACAGCGCCAAGCCGGACATCTCCGAGCCGGTGGAGCTGCGGCAGGGGGACCGCTTTCTGCTGTGTACCGATGGGTTCTGGGAGTATGTGACGGAAGAGGAAATGGAAAAAACGCTTGCCCGGGCGGAAAGCCCCAGGGACTGGATCCGCAGCATGGAGCATATTCTGGCGGGCCGGGTCTCCGGGGACAACGACAACTACACCGCCGCCGCGGTGTTCTGCGGCGAGGCGAAATTGCGGGACATCCTGTCCTTCCTGTTCCGCCCCGCGTGACAGGAGAAAACGGCGCGTTTTGCGCTCGTCGGCAATGGAGGAAGAGAAATGGGTTATACGGATCTGGTTTTTGATCTTTACGGTACGCTGGTGGACATCCATACGGAGGAGTCCGACGGGGTGTGGGAAAAGACCGCCCTGTACTTTGGATTCTATGGGGCCCACTACACGGGGCCGGAGCTGAAAGAGGCCTTTGAAAGGGCCATGGCAGAACGGGAGGCCAAAGCGGGCCAGAGCTACGAGTGTTTTCCGGATATCCCCTTCGAGCAGGTGATGGCCCAGCTGTTCCGGGAGCGGGGCGTCGATGCCGCTCCCGAAGGGCTGGGGACGGCTGCGGCCCAGCTGTTCCGGATCGCGTCCCTGGACTACATCCGGCTGTACCCCCATGTGCCGGAGGCCCTGGCCATGCTGCGCCGGAAGGGTTTCCGGCTGTGGCTGCTCAGCAACGCCCAGCAGGTGTTCACCGCCTATGAGCTGCGGCACCTGGGGCTGGGGGAGCAGCTGGACGGGATCTACCTGTCCTCGGACTACTGCTGCCGCAAGCCGGATCCCCGGTTCTACCGGGTGCTGCTGGAGGAGCGGGGCCTCTCGCCGGAGCGGTGCCTGATGATCGGCAACGACCGGCAGACGGACATCGCCGGCGCCAGGGCCGCGGGGATGGGGACGCTCTATCTGCACACCGCCCTTACGCCCCCGGATCAGAAAGCGGCGGATCCCTCCCTCCGCCCCGGCGCGGCTCCCGGGGGCACAAGGCACTTCGAATACGAAGGCGACGACTGGCAGGAGCTGGCGGAGCTGATTGTATCCATTGACAATTGACGGTTTTTGCAAAGGAAATAAACAAGCCATCCCCCGGCAAAGGCCGGGGGATGGCTATTTTCAGGAGAAAGAAAAAATTCAGCGCGGTAAATTGGCGTTTGAAAATGCGAGCCAAAAAATGCTGTCATTGCGAACCAGTGCGCACACTGGTGTGGCAATCCCCCCGTTGAGAGGAACCAGGTAACGATTACCACCAGAAATCGCAACGTTTCCCAGCTCTGTAGGGCAATTGTCGATACATTTTCCCTCTATCCGGGGGATTGCCACGACCAGTCTGCGGACTGGTCTCGCAATGACAGGAAACCTGGAGGCTGCTCGCCAAACACCAATTTGCCGTTCGGCGGATTTCCTCCGGGACGGTCAATTGTCAATTGTCAATTCCGTCTCCGGGGCGTTGGCGCAGGAGGCCCGGGGAATCAGCTCGGTGTGCAGCAGGAAGGTGCTGGGGGCCACACCCTCGATCTGGCTGGACAGGGCGCAGTAGGCGCTTTTGCCCAGCTCCGTCCGATCCTGTCGGATGGTGGTCAGGGGGGGCTGGCAGGTATCGCACAGGGGCAGGTCGTCAAAGCCCAGGACGCTCACATCCTCCGGTACCCGGATGCCCTTCTCCCGGCACCGCTCCAGCACGGCGCAGGCCAGGGTGTCGTGACTGCACAAAATCGCGGTGCAGCCCTGCTTCAGCAGGGAGGGCAGGTGCTCGTCCAGGCAGATGTGGGTGTGGAAGGAGTTGCGTGCCTGTTTCTTTCCGCAGGGCAGGTGATTGTCCCGCATGGCCTGGAAGAAGGCGTCGTAGCGCTGCTGGTAGACATAGGCCCCCAGGGCGCTGCTCAGGTAGCCGATGTTCCGATGGTGCAGCCCCTTCAGGTACTGCACCGCCAGGTGCAGTCCCTCGCCGTTGTCCGCCCCCACATAGGTCACCCGGGGATTGCCGGTGACCCGGTTGTCATAGAGCACCGTGGGGGTGGTGCAGGTTTCGAAGTCCCGCAGCCAGGGATCCCGCAGCGACAGACCCAGAAACAGCGCGCCCAGGTAATGTTCGCGCATCATGTACTGCTCGTAGGGGATGGTCTCCTCCAGCTCAATGCTCAAGGGGATCACCTGAACCCGGTAGCCCGCGGGCTCCGCCATTTTCCGGAAGCCCACCAGGATGTCGTAGCCGAAATCCTCCGGACGCGCATAGGCCATGTTGGTGATGAACACGGCGATCCGGGGCGGCTCGTCCCCCCGACGGGGCCGGGTGTAGCCCAGCTCCACGGCGGTCTCCACCACGGAGCGGCGCATGGCCTCGCTCACGTCCACCGCCCCATTCAGGGCCTTGGACACGGTGCCCTTTGTGACGCCCAGCACCCGGGCGATATCCTCCAGCGTAGCCATAACGGGCCTCCTTTCCGGGAAGGTGTCGGGAATGATTGCGCAGCCGCGCCCCAAATCACCTGCCATTGCGCGTCCGGAGCACAGCCGCCGAAGGCGGCTCTCAGCGCGCGCAATGACAGGAAACTTTGAGGCGAAGCCGCTTAAACACCAATTTATCGTTCTGAGACTATTTGAAATACCATATCACACTTTTCCGCGAAAATCGACTTCTTTTTCGGAAAAAGGCTTTGGGTGGATTTCATAAAAATAAAGAGGCCGTTTTGTATATAATGTTGATTTTTCAGGGATTGTTCCCGAACCGGTTGACATATTTGCGAAAATATACTAAAACGTATAGGAACGAAACTTTTCGAAACATGAGGATCTGCCCCGTTGGGTGAGGGAGAGGGCTTATGCGATATATTTACGGCAAGCAGGATCTGGCCGACCGGGAACGGGCCCAGGAGATCTCCTTCCTGCTGACCAACGGCCTGGGAGGCTACGCCTCCGCCACCGCCGCGTTTTCCGTCCCCCGCTGCGACCAGGGGATCCTGGTGGCGGCCCTGGGCGCGCCGAATAAACGGGTGACCCTGGTACACCGGCTCAGCGAGACGCTGCGGCTCCAGGATCGGGACGAATACCTGTCCTGCCAGAGCTTTCTCAGCGGCAGGACTCCGGAGGATGGACTGCGGAATCTGGACTGCTTTACCTATGAATATACTCCCTGCTGGCGCTACCATGCCGGGGGCGTTCAGGTGGAGCGCAGGCTCTGCCTCGGCTGGGAGCGGAATACCGCCGCCCTCGTTTACACCGTGGACAACCGCTCCGGAGAAAGCTGCACCCTGGAGGTGGTTCCCCAGTTCAAGTTCGCCCCCAAGGAGGAGGCCGCCCAGCGTCTGGATCGGATCTTCCGCTGTGTCAGGGGCGTGGTCACCTGCGAGGACTACCGGGTTTATGTGACCACCGACGCCGTTCTCCGCCCCCGGAGAATGCGCTGGGAGCTTCTCAGTTATCCCCAGGACGCCAAGGACGGACGCCCCGAGCGGGGGCTTGCCGCCTCCTGCTGCACCGTGTCCAAAACCGTAGCCCCGGGGAAAACCGTCACCTTTGAGATCGTATTCTCCCTGGAGCCGGAGCCCCTTTCCGGCCGGGAGCTGCTGCGGCTCCAGGAGGAGCGGCTGCGCCGCATTGCGGAAACCGCTCCCCTCCGGGACGAAACCGCCCGGGCCCTGACCCTTGCGGCGGACGCCTACATTGCCCGGCGGGACTCCACCGGAGGCAAGACCATTCTGGCGGGCTACCCTTTGTTCAGCGACTGGGGCCGGGATACCATGATCGCTCTGCCGGGCTGCTGCCTGGCAACGGGGCGGTTTGAGGACGCGAAAAGCATCCTGCGTACCTTCCTTGCCTACGAGCGCGACGGCCTGGTGCCGAACCTGTTCCCCGAGGGGGAGCAGGAGCCTATGTACAACACCGTGGACGCCGCGCTGCTGCTTATCGACTGCGTGCGGCAGTATTTCCGCCGCACCGGGGATCGGGAATTCCTGGAGGAAGCCCTGCCCTGCCTGGAGCGGATCATCGCCGCCTATTGCAGGGGTACCCACCACGGCATTCATATGGATTCCGACGGCCTCATCGCCGCGGGAGAGGGCCTGGATCAGGTGACCTGGATGGATGTATGCGTGGACGGCATCCTTCCCACCCCCCGCCATGGCAAGCCCGTGGAGGTCAACGCCTACTGGTATAACGCGCTGAAGAGCATGGAGGAGCTTTCCCGGGAATTGGGAAAGTCCGGCGCGAAATACGCTTCCCTCGCCAAAAAAGTCAAGCGCTCCTTTGTGGAGGCGTTCTATAACAAGGAAACCGGCTGCCTGCGGGACGTGCTCTCCGGCACCGATGCCGACGATCAGATCCGCTGCAACCAGATCTGGGCCGTGTCCATGGCCTATACCATGCTGTCCCCCGCCCAGGAGCGGGCCGTGGTGGATACGGTTTACCGCAAGCTCTACACCGCCTGCGGCCTGCGCACCCTGGAGCCGGAGGATCCCCAGTACCACGGCCGCTACGGCGGCCCCCAGGTGGAGCGGGACATGGCCTACCACCAGGGTACGGTCTGGGTATACCCCCTGGGAGCCTTCTACCGGGCGTTTCTGAAAACCCGGAAGCACACCCCGGAGGCCAGGGCCTGGGTCAGGGATCAACTGGACGCGCTGGAGCCCATGCTGCGGGAGGGCTGCGCGGGCCAGCTTCCCGAGATCTACGACGGCGATTTCCCCGCCGAAAGCAAGGGC
The DNA here is from genome assembly GCA_945949735.1 of uncultured Clostridia bacterium. Lineage (GTDB taxonomy): Bacteria > Bacillota > Clostridia > Oscillospirales > Oscillospiraceae > Faecousia. The sequence goes on from CAMFFO010000008.1 coordinate 17,024, forward strand.
TGCTTCGCCCAGGCCTGGAGCGTGGGGGAGATGCTCAGGGTGTACGAGGAACTGGAGAGGAATTGACAATTGACAGTTTTTCTCCGCACCGAAAAAGTGAAAAAAAGCCTGTCGTCTCGCTGGGGATGACACGCAGTTTTCAGATCGCAAATTTGATTCGTCGCGAAGCGATACCATAATTGTCAATTGTCCATTGTCAATTGTCAATTTATCCTATCAGGGAGGAAATCTCATGAATCGTTACGCAGGTGTCCTGCTTTCCGTCACCAGCCTGCCCAGCCGGTATGGCATCGGGTGCTTTGACAGGGCGGCCTATGAATTTGTGGACTGGCTGGCCTCCGCGGGACAGCGGTACTGGCAGATTCTTCCCTTAAGCGCCACCTCCCACGGCGGCGGCGCGGACTCCCCCTATCAGTCCTACTCCGCTTTCGCGGGGAACCCTTATTTCATCAGCCTGGACGCGCTGGTGGAGGAGGGGGTATTGACCCGGGAGGAATGTGAAGCCGTGGACTTCGGTGAGGATGCCCGGTTTGTGGACTACCGGAGGATGAACGATGAGCGGCTGAAGCTCCTTCGGCTGGCCTACCAGCGCAGCAATATCTCCCGGGATCCCGGCTATCATCGGTTCTGCGCCGAGAACGGGGAGTGGCTTCCGGACTACGCTCTGTTCATGGCTCTGAAGGACTTCTTCGGCGGCCAGGCCTACAGCCGCTGGCCCGAGGATATCCGGATGCACTGGGGCTTCGCCCTGGACTACTACAACCGGGAGCTCTACTTCGAGGTGGAGTTCCAGAAATACTTGCAGTACAAGTTCTATGCCCAGTGGTCGGCCCTGAAGGCCTACGCCAACGCGAAGCATATTGAGATCGTGGGGGACATCCCCATCTATGTCTCCGAGGACTGCGCCGACGTCTGGGCCCACCCGGAGCTGTTCCGCCTGGACGGGAACAACCGGCTCACCGATGTGGCAGGGTGCCCTCCGGACGCCTTCGCCGCCGACGGCCAGGTCTGGGGGAACCCCCTCTACCGCTGGGACTACCACCGCGCCACGGGCTATGCCTGGTGGGTCAGCCGGATGCGCCACTGCTTCAGGCTGTACGACCTGGTGCGCATCGACCATTTCCGGGGCTTTGACGAGTTCTTCGTCATCCCGGCGGCTACCCGTACCGCTGCCAGCGGCCACTGGGAGAAGGGGCCCGGCATGGAGCTGTTCCACGCCATCCGCCATCATCTCGGCGACGTGAAGGTGGTGGCGGAGGATTTAGGGCTGATGACCGAGGGCGTCCGCAAGCTGGTCCGGGACAGCGGCTGCCCCAATATGAAGGTGCTGCAGTTTGCCGTGGACCCCAAGGATGTGGGAGCGAGCAACGACTATTGGCCCCACAACTACGGCCCCAACTGCGTGGTCTATACCGGCACCCACGACAACGATACCACCGCCGGGTGGTTCGAGGCCCTGTCCGGGGAGGGACGCGCTCAGGTGCGGGATTATCTTTCGGACTACCGCACCCCCGACGACGAAATGTATTGGCAGATCATCAATCTTGCCATGATCTCCGTGGCCCGGGACTGCATCATCCCCATCCAGGACTATCTGGGATTGGGCAACGACGCCCGGATGAACCAGCCGGGAACCATGGGCCGCAACTGGGCCTGGCGGCTGCTGCCGGGAGAGCTGACTCCCGCCCTGGCGGAAAGGATGCTGGCCATGGCCAAGCGCACCGCCCGGGCCAACTGGGATGCCATCAAGGATGGACAGTCCCTTGTGGAGAATGCATAATTCCGGGGACAGCTTTTTGGAGGAATCTGCCCTAGCCCGGATGGGAAAAACGTGGTATATTTGGTATTATCGGTAGTTTCCCGCAATCAGGACGGCAGGCGTTCCGAAACGGTCAGCGGACGGATAAAATGGTGTTTGCAGATTCAAACACGCTGCGTTGCTACCGTAGGGGCGGCTATTAGCCGCCCGCAACCTTCCGGTATCGATAGCACCTAACGCTCAATCGCCGAACGTCTCGGGCGGCTGATAGCCGCCCCTACGGCAGCAACGCAGTGGATGCGGAAATCGCCAAACACCGACAAACACCAATTTGCCGCGCTGAAGCGTGATTTGATAGTATTCCGCAGAATATCCCGAAAAAGGGGCGCCCCTTTTTCGATCATTCCCCAAAGGGGATGATCATGATCCTTTGGCTTTCCCGGCTTTTGCCGTGATGAGCATATATCAAACCTACAATAGGAGGAAAACAAAATGAAGAAGATTCTTGCACTGCTTCTGGCTGTGTGCATGGTTCTGTCTCTGGCTGCCTGCGGCGCCAAGACCGATGCGCCCACTGAGAAGCCCACCGAAACCAAGGCTGCCGATGCGCCTGCCAGCACCGAGGCTCCCGCCGAGGTCAAGGACATCACCCTGAAGGTCTGGGGCCCCCAGGAGGATCAGGTGGATGCCTCCAGCTGGCTGCCCACTATGTGTGAGAAGTTCAATGCCGAGCATCCCGAGTGGAACATCACCTTCGTTTACGAGGTGTGCCCCGAGGGCGACGCCGGTAAGAACGTGACCCAGGACCCCTCCGCTGCCGCTGACGTTTATATGTTCGCCAACGACCAGCTGGGCACTCTGATCCAGGCCAATGCCATCGCGCAGCTGGGCGGCTCCTATCTGGATGCCGTTGTGGCTGACAACTCCGCCTCCATGATCGCTTCCGTCACCGGAACCGACGGCGGCGTGTACGGCGTTCCCTTCACCGGCAACACCTGGTTCATGTACTACGATACGTCCGTCTTTACCGAGGACGACATCAAGTCCCTGGACACCATGCTGGAGAAGGGCAAGGTTTCCTTCCCCCTGACCAACTCCTGGTACATCGCTTCCTTCTTCTTTGCCAACGGCGGCACCATCTTTGGCGATGCCGGTATTGACGCCGCTGCCGGTGTGGACTTCGGCGGTGAGAAGGGCACCGCTGTGACCGAGTACCTGGTCAATCTGTACAGCAACCCCAACTTCGTTGTGGATGCCGACGGCTCCGGCCTGGCCGGTCTGCGTGACGGCTCCGTCAACGTGCTCTTCTCCGGCACCTGGGACGCTTCCGCCGTCCGTGAGGCTCTGGGCGACAACTTCGGCGCTGCCCAGCTGCCCACCGTCACCATCAATGGCGAGGCCAAGCAGCTCCAGTCCTTCGCCGGCTCCAAGGCTATCGGCGTGAACCCCAACTGCCAGAATATGCAGGCCGCCGTGGCCCTGGCCGTGTACCTGGGCTCCGCGGACGCTCAGCTGGCCCACTATGAGATGCGCGGCATCATTCCCACCAGCCTGGCCCTGACCTCCGATCCCGCCATCCAGGCCGACGCCGTTGCGCTGGCTCAGGCCAACACCATTGCCAACACCTCCGTTGTGCAGCCCTCCATCCCCGAGATGAACAACTACTGGACTCCCGCCGAGAACTTCGGCAAGGCCATTGTCAGCGGTGAGGTCACCCTGGACAACGCCGCCGAGAAGGCCGACGCTCTGAACAGCGCGCTGAACAACTCCGGCCTGTAATCCGATTCGACTTACCCGATAGGCCGGGCGGCGGCCGAACTCCGGCCGCCGCCCTTTGCCGGAACGGCCTCGAATTCCACCACGCGTCCGGCAGGCTCCTTTGCTCCGGAGTAAAACTCCGGGGTAAAGGAGCCCGCCGGATCGCGCCGTATTTCTGAGACCGCAGCTTTTCAACGAAAGGGAGATGTAAACGTGCCGAATACGTTAACGAAAACCGCAGCCCCACGGCTTAAGGCTGCCGATCCCTACAGCCTGACCTCCGCTCTGAAAAACGGCGGACCGCTGGTGTGGGCATCCTGTCTGATTATGGGCCTGGGCAATATTGCGGCGGGCCAGTTTGTGATGGGCCTGCTGTTTCTGGCCATTGAGATCGGTGTGATCGCCTTCCTGGCGATCCCCAACGGAGGATTCTATTGGATCTCCATGCTCCCCAGCCTGGGCTGGCGGGAGCAGGAGAAGGTTTTTAACGAGGAAACCTTTGTTTACGAGTATGTACCCGGCGACCAGTCCCAGCTGATTCTGCTCTACGGCGTGGCGAGCCTATGCGTCATCGCGCTCTTTGTGGTGATGTGGCGCGCCTCCGTCCGCAGCGGCTACAAGGCGCTGGCCACCAGGAAAGCGGGCAAGCGCGTTCCCAATATCGTGGACTCTGTCAAGTCCCTTTTTGACGAGAATGTCCACAAGCTGCTGATGTTCCTGCCCACCGCGTGCCTGGCGGTCTTTACCATTCTGCCCCTGTTCTACATGATGAGCATGGCCTTCACCAACTATTCCAAGGAGGGCGACCATCTGGTGCTCTTCGACTGGGTGGGGCTGAAGAACTTTTTGGCCATCTTTGACTCCAGCTCCGTCATCGGCAAGCAGTTCGGCAGCGTGCTGCTGTGGACCCTGATCTGGGCCTTCTTCGCCACCTTCCTGAACTTCATCTTCGGCACCATCGTGGCAATCATCATCAACCGGCCCACCATCAAGTGCAAGGGCCTGTTCCGTGGGTGCCTTTCCATGACCATTGCCGTGCCCCAGTTCGTCTCCCTGATGGTCATCCGCTCCATGATGCAGCCCGAGGGCATCATCAACCGGATGCTGCTGAACGCCGGCTGGATCAGCGAGCGTCTGCCCTTCCTCACCGACGCCACCTGGGCGAGAGTGCTGGTCATCATCGTGAACCTCTGGGTGGGTATTCCCTATACCATCATGAGCGTCACCGGCATTCTGCAGAACATCCCCGCCGAGCAGTATGAGGCTGCCAGAATCGACGGCGCGAACCCGGTTCAGCAGTTCATCAACATCACCATGCCCTACATGATCTTCGTGATGACCCCGACGCTGATCACTACCTTCACCGGAAACATCAACAACTTCAACGTGATCTACCTGCTGACCCGGGGCGAGCCCATGTATGTGGGCAACTCGGCAGGCGAAACGGACCTGCTGGTTACGTGGCTGTACAAGCTGTCGGTGGATCAGCAGAAGTACAACCTGGCCGCGGTCATCGGCATCTTTACCTTCGTTGTGCTGAGCGTGGTATCCCTGATCACCTATCGCTCCAGCGGATCGTACAAGGATGAGGAGGGCTTTAAATAATGGCTAAGAAAATTCACGGCGGCATGAAGGCCAAGCGGATCACCGGCGATGTGATCACCTATATCTTCCTCATTGCCATTTCCATTATCTGGCTGATTCCCTTTGTGTGGCTGGTCGCCCAGTCCTTCCGGGACGGCAAGGGCCAGTTCATCTCCACCTTCTTCCCCACCGCCTATACCTTCAATAACTACAAGGCTCTGTTTACCGAGTTCGATGTGATGAACTTCCCCCGGATGTTCCTCAACACCTTCGGCATCGCCTGCTGCACCTGCGTGATCTCCACCTTCTTCGTGCTGAGCGTGTCCTACTGCACCAGCCGCCTGAAGTGGAAGATGCGCAAGCCCTACATGAACATGGCCATGATCCTGAACCTGTTCCCCGGCTTTATGACCATGGTGGCCGTGTACTTCATTCTGAAGGCCCTGGGCATGACCGAGGGCAACAAGATCCCTCTGGCTCTGATCATTTGCTTCTCCTCCGGCGCGGGCACCCAGTTCTACGTCATGAAGGGCTTCATGGACACCATCCCCAAGGCCCTGGACGAGGCTGCCGCCATCGACGGCTGCACCCGCTGGCAGATCTTCACCAGGATCACCCTGCCGCTTTCCAAGCCCATGATCGTATACCAGATCATCACCTCCTTCATGGCCCCCTGGGTGGACTTTATCTTCGCCAAGGTCATCGTCCGGACCAACTCCCAGTATTTCACCGTGTCCATCGGCCTGTGGAATATGCTGGAGAAGGAGTATGTGGATACCTGGTTCGTCCGGTTCTGCGCCGGCGCGGTGCTGGTGTCCATCCCCATCGCCATTTTGTTCATGATTACCCAGCGGTTCTACCAGGAAGCCATGAGCGGCTCCGTCAAGGGGTAATCGCCATGAGACCACGGGCAAGAGGGCTTCTTTCCCTGCTGCTCGCGGCTGCGCTGCTTGCCGGATGCGCTCCGGCGGGCCCAACCGAAAATCCATCCACCGCCCCCGAGTCCTCGGGGGCGGCTGTGGAATTTACGGGGGAAACAGCCGCCCCGGAGGAAGCCTTGAAAACCGAGCAGGCCCTGACCCAAATCCGGGCCCTGGGGGAAAGCCCCGAGGACAATTACCGGGTTTGGTACGAAATATTTGTCTACTCCTTCTGTGACTCCAACGGCGACGGCATCGGGGATCTGAAGGGCGTGACCTCCAAGCTGGATTATCTGCGGGAGCTGGGGATAAACGGCATCTGGCTGATGCCCATCCACCCCAGCGCCTCTTACCATAAGTATAATGTGTCCGACTACCGTTCCATCGACCCGGCCTACGGGAGCATTGAGGATTTCCGGGAGCTGCTGGAGGAGTGCGGGAAGCGGAACATCCGGGTGATCTTGGATCTGGTGGTGAACCACACCGGCTCCGACCACGCCTGGTTCACCGCTGCCTGCGAGTATCTTCGCGCCCTGGGGGACGCGGAACCGAACGCGGGGGATTGCCCCTATGTGAACTACTACAATTTCAGTCGGGAGTTCCGGACGGGGTATACCCAGGTCCCCGGGACGGACTGGTACTACGAATCCCAATTCAGCCCGGATATGCCGGATCTGAATCTGGGAAGCGAGGCGGTTCGCGCCGAGATCCGGGACATCATGGCCTACTGGCTGGGCTTGGGCGTCTCCGGCTTCCGGGTGGACGCTGCCAAGGAGTTCTACTCCGGGCAGACCGATGCCAACATCGAGGTGCTGTCCTGGCTGCAGCAGACGGTTACGGAACTGAAGGAGGACGCCTACCTGGTGGCGGAGGTCTGGGACAGCTTTGACCAGGTGACCCGCTACTATGAAAGCGGCGTAACCAGTATCTTCAACTACCCCTTCGGGGACTCCACCGGCAAGATCATCAAGGTCATCCGGGGAGCGGGGAACCCGGCCACGGTCACGAGCTTCGCCACGGCCCTGGAGAAGGCGGACAGAGCTTACCTGGGCGCCAACCCCGACTACATTGACGCGCCCTTCCTCAGTAACCACGATGTGGGCCGGATCGCGGGCTTCTGCGGCGGGGATCCCGCCAAAACCAAGCTGGCGGGGGCCATGAACCTGCTGATGAGCGGCAGCGCGTTCCTCTACTACGGCGAGGAAATTGGCATGACGGGCTCCGGCAACGATCCCAGCAAGCGGGCTCCCATGTACTGGAACACCCAGCGGGATTCCGGCACCACCCAGCCGCCCCCGGAGTGCGTCCTGCCGGAAAGCTACCCCTTCGGCTCTTTGGAGGAGCAGCGGTTTGATGATGATTCCATCTATAACTACTACCGGCAGCTCATTGCCATCCGGCAGGCCATTCCCGCCATCTCCCACGGCCGGGCAGCGGCGGAGGCGGCGCTGAATACCGGCTGCGTCAGCGCCTTCCGGAAAACCTGGGGGGAGGAAAGCTGCATCGTGCTGCTGAACATCTCCCCCGAGACGTCCCAGGCGGATCTGAGCGGCTATGGGGATTGGACCCTTGCCGCAGCGCTGTCCGCAGAGGGAAGCCCCATTACCCTGGAGGGCTCGACCCTGGTGCTGCCCCCCTACGGCGCGGCGGTGCTGCTCCCCGCAAAGAATTGATCCCGCGCCTGACGGTAAGAGCGCGATAAATTGGTGTTTGAAAGTGCGCGTTACAAATTTCCTGTCATTGCGAACCAGTCCGCAGACTGGTGTGGCAATCCCCCGGTTGAATGGAACCAGGTAACGATTATCGTCAAAAATCGCTGCGTCTCCCATTCTTCCGGGTGCTTTTCAGTACATTTCCCCTCTATCCGGGGGATTGCCACGACCAGTCTGCGGACTGGTCTCGCAATGACAGCAAAGAACGTACAAACACCAATTTGACGGCCAATTGAGAAAACGAAGCTGCCCGGGTACGGGCGAAAGGAGCACTATGGAGCGCATTCAAGATCGGAAGCCCTCGGGGCTGAACGCCAATGCCCTGCGGGCCTGGGGTATGGCGTTTCTGGCGTTGGGCGTGGTGGGAAGAACCATCCTCCAGAACCGGCTGCTGTGCCTGGATCAGACGTCCCCCATGGAGCTGGTGGAGGCAATGCAGACCTCCGCTGCCACGATGATCATGGCCACGGCGGCTCTGGTGCTCCAGGCGATGGAAACCTGCGCCGTGCCCATCTTCGCCTTTTTGCTGGCGGAGGGAGGCCAGCGCACCTCCAATCTGCCCAGGTACATCCTCCGGGTGGGGATTCTGGCCGTGGCCACGGAGATTCCCTATAACCTGGCGTTGTCCGGCAGGTTCCTGGAGCTGGGCAGCCGGAACCCGGTGTTCGGATGCCTGCTGGGGCTGGTAATGGTCTGGTTCTACCGCCGCTATGACGGGAAAGCCTTCTCCCACAGGGGCATCCGGGTGTTGGTGACCCTGGCCGCCATGCTGTGGTGCGTGATGCTCTCGGTGAGCCATGGCCCCGCGCTGCTGCTGGTGCTTGCGGCGTTGTGGGCGCTGCGGGATAAGCCCATGCTGCGCGGCATGGGAGGAGCCGTGGCTGCCCTGGTGTGCAGCGTATTCAGCCTGTTTTACATGGCTTCCCCCATGGGCTTTCTGGCCGTCCACTTCTACAACGGCGAAAAGGGCCCGGACAACCGTACCGTCAACTATCTGGCCTACCCTGTGCTGCTGCTGGCCGTGTGGGCGGTGGGTGTCGTATTCTTCTGAAAAACCGGGCCGCTCCCATTGGGCGGCCCTTTCGTTTGCGGAAGCAAAAAAAGCCGGGGAAAACCGATAGCCGGAATATGACAGATCCGCATTGACACAAGAGAAATTTCATTTTATAATATTCGAGTTATTCACAGCGCAAGATCAGCCCGGAGGGAGATATCCGGCTGAGAGTAATCAATTGGTGTTTATAATTGACAATTAGCAATTGACAATTGACAATTAAGGAATCCCTTCGGGATAAAAAATGTGCTTATCGGGGTAACTCAGCTACCCGATAAATTGGTGTTTGCAGATTTCCGAGCACTTTACATTTTTGCTGTAGGGGAGGCATTCATGCCTCCCGTGAACGCGGTACGTTTTCGCCTAACGTTTCGGAAAATCGATACATTTTACCGCCGGGAGGCATGAATGCCTCCCCTACAGTGTTTATCCAACGTTTCCAAAACAGACCTGCAAACACCAATTTGACGATTTACTGCAGGCCCCGGGGCGGGGCCGGATTGAGGTGAGGCAATGGAGATCCACGTTCTTTCTTATCTGGAACGGTCGGCGGAACGGTTTCCGGAAAAAACCGCCGTGACCGATGAATTCGGTTCCGTGACCTATGACGCGCTGCTGCGCGACAGCCGCCGGATGGGCACGGCCCTGGCCCGCCGGATTCAGCCCGGCGAGGCGGTGGGCGTGTATATGGAAAAAAGTGCCCAGACCCTGGAGGTGTTCTTCGGCGCGGTGTACGCGGGGGGCTTTTACTCCTCCCTGAATCCGGAGCTGCCGGCTCAGCGGCTGGGTCAGATCGTTTCGGTGCTTGCCCCCGGGGTCATCGTTACAAGCTCCGAACTGGAAGCCGCCGCCCGGGAGATCTTCCCCGGGTATCCCATCGTCACCGCCGGGGCTCTGGCGGAGGAATCTGAGGATTCCGCCCTGCTCTCGGAAATCCGCCGGGGCGCGGTGGATACGGATCCGCTGTATGTGAATTTCACCTCCGGCTCCACCGGGGCGCCAAAGGGCATCGTGGTGGCCCACCGGAGTGTGCTGGATTTTATCGGCTGCTTCACGGAGATCTTCGGGATTACCTCCGGGGACGTGATCGCCAACCAGGCTCCCTTTGATTTCGATGTGTCCGTGAAGGATATCTACTCCGCCATGGCTGTGGGAGCCCGGCTGGTGCTGGTGCCCCGGCGGCTGTTCTCCGCCCCGGCGGCGCTGACGGACTTTTTGTGCGGCAACGACGTGACCACCATGATTTGGGCGGTGTCCGCGCTGTGCCTGCTGACCACCTTCCACGCCCTGGACTACCGGACGCCGGAGAAGGTGAACAAGATCCTTTTCAGCGGCGAGGTGATGCCCTTCAAGGCATTGAAGGAGCTGCGCAAGCATCTGCCCGGGGCGATGCTGGTCAATCTCTACGGCCCCACGGAGATCACCTGCAACTGCACCTATCACATTCTGGAGGAGCGGGACTATTCCGGAGGCATTCCCATCGGCCGCCCCTTCCCCAACGAGGATGTGTTTCTGCTGGACGGGGAGAACCGGAAGATTACGGCCCCCGACATTCCCGGCGAGATCTGTGTCCGGGGTACGGCCCTGGCTCTGGGCTACTACGGCAATCCGGAGCAGAACGCGGCCCACTTCGTTCAGAATCCCCTGAACCCCCACTACCCGGAGCGTATTTACCGCACCGGGGATCTGGGCAGGTACAACGATCTGGGGGAGCTGGTGTTCGCGGGCAGAAAGGACTTCCAGATCAAGTACATGGGCCACCGGATCGAGCTGGAGGAGATCGAGCGGGAGATGGCCGGGGTGTCCGGTGTGGAACGGTGCTGCTGCGTCTTTGACGAGAAGCGTTCCCGGCTTATGGGCTTCTATGTGGGAACCATCGGCAAGGACACGCTCCACGCCGCCATGAAGGGGAGCCTCCCCGACTATATGATCCCGGGGATCCTCCGTCAGGTGGAGGAAATGCCCCTGACCAAGAACGGAAAAATCGACCGCAAGGCGTTGGCCGCGCTGACGGGAGGGAGAAACAGATGACCGCTGAAGGGGCTTACTACGAGTTCGATATGGGCATGGTGCGCCGCAGGCTGGATTATCTGCGGGAACACCTGCCGGATGGCATTGCCCTTGCCTACGCCGTGAAGGCCAACACCTTCCTCATCCGGGACATGATCCCCTGGGTGGAGCGGTTTGAGGTCTGCTCCCCGGGTGAACTGCGGATCTGCGACAGGCTGGGAGTTCCCCCGGAGAAAACCGTGATCTCCGGGGTGTACAAGACGCCGGAGTTTATAGAGAAGCTGGCAGCCTCCCCGGGGGACAGGCTCTACACCGTGGAGTCCATGACCCAGTTCCGGCAGCTGCGGGAGCTTTCCGAGCGGTACGGCAAACGGCTTCCGGTGCTGCTGCGGCTGACCAACGACAGCCAGTTCGGCATCAATGAGGAGGATATCCGCCGGATCGTGGAAAACCGGGGGGATTACCCGCTGCTGGAGCTGCGGGGCGTGCAGTTCTTCTCCGGAACCCAGAAAACCTCCCTGAAGAAGCTGGCCCGGGAGCTGCGGAGCCTGGACGATCTGCTGCACGGCCTTCAGGAGGATTACGGCTACCGGGCCCGGGAGCTGGAATACGGCCCCGGCTTCCCCGTTGCCTATTACAAGGAAGAGACCCTGGACGAGGAGGCCCTCCTCGACGGCTTCGCCCAGCTGCTTACGCAAATGCGCTTTTCCGGCCATGTGACCCTGGAGCTGGGCCGGAGCATTGCCGCCTGCTGCGGAAAATACTTCACCCGGGTGGTGGATCTCAAGCACAACAGAGGACAGAATTACCTGCTGGTGGACGGAGGGATGCACCAGATCGTCTACTTCGGCCAGTACATGGGCATGAAGCACCCGATCCTCACCGTGCCGGGGAAGGAATCGGAAGCCGCCCGGGATACCTGGAACATCTGCGGCTCCCTGTGCTCCATGAACGACATCCTGGCAAAGGCCGTGCCCCTGCCGGAAATGGCCATCGGGGACACGCTGTGCTTCCACAATACGGGGGCCTACTGCATGACCGAGGGCATCAGCCTGTTCCTCAGCCGGGACATCCCGGAGGTGTACCTGATCCGGGAGAACGGGGCGCGTGTACGGGTAAGGCGGCGGTTTGAAACCGATCCGCTGAATACCCCCACGCCGGAGGGAAACGGATAACAAGCGACGATTCAGCGATCCCTTTGGGATGCCCGATCAGGCGAACGCGGCAGCCTGATAAATTGGTGTTTAGAATTGACAATTGACAATTAACAATTGACAATTAAGGAATCCCTTCGGGATGATTTTAAAATATTTATGCTGAAAATACTGCGTTATTATTTCAGAATCGTCCCGTAGGGACACAATAATTGTCAATTTTCAATTGTCAATTGTCAATTCGGTGAAGCCGTTCAAGCCCCAATTTATCTGCCCGTTGCCGTCAATATATGATTTGGAAAGGAAAGAGAAATTATGGAAACCCTGTACGAAATTCTGGAGGACATTCAGCCCGATGTGGACTTCAAAACCGAGCGGGCGCTGATTGACGATCATCTTCTGAGCAGCCTGTCCATCCTCTCCCTGGTGGCGGAGCTGGAGGACGAATTCGATGTGACCATTCCCGCAGTGGAGATCATCCCCGCCAACTTTAACTCCGCGGAGGCCATGTGGAAGATGCTCCAGCGGCTCCGGGAGGAGGAGTAACGTGGGGCATCTGGTGTCGCTGCTGCTTCGGGGCACACACAGTGATCTGACCTCCTTTTTCTCCCTGCTGTTTTTGGGGGTATTTCTCCCCGCGGCGATTGCGCTCTACGCCATAACCCCCTCCAAATGGAAAAAGTATGCCCTTCTGGTTACCAGTCTGGGCTTTTTCCGCCTTGTCAGCGGGGAACTGGTGCTGTATCTTCTGGGAAGCATTCTGCTGACCTGGGGCTTTGGCCTCTGGCTGGGCAGACTGCACCGGGACAGGGACGCGGCGGTGAAGGCTGCCGCCAGGGAGGACAGGAAGGCCCTGAAACGGAAATTCCTGCTCCGAAGCCGCTGGGTATTGGGCCTGGCCGCCGCCGCTCACATCGGCGGGCTGCTGACGGTGAAATATACCGGCTTCTTCCTGCGCAATGTCAATACGCTTCTGGGGGTGGAGCTTCCTATCCCCGGCTTTGTCATGCCCATCGGCGTGTCCTTCTTTACCCTCCAGGCGGTGTCCTACCTGTTCGACGTGTACCGGGGGGTGCAGGAGGCGGACGGGAATGTGCTCCGGGTGGGCCTGTTCCTCAGCTTCTTCCCCCAGATCGTGGAGGGCCCCATCTGCCGCTACTCGGAAACTGCCGGGCAGCTTTGGAATGCCGGGGGCATCACCTGGAGGAATCTGACCCTTGGGCTGCAGCGCATCCTCTTTGGCCTGATGAAAAAGCTGGTGGTGGCGGACCGGCTGAACGGCTTCGTCGATGGGGTGTTCACCGGCGTGGATGCCTGTCAGGGCGGCGTCATCGCCCTGGCGGCGGTGTGCTACACGGTGCAGCTGTATATGGATTTCTCCGGAGCCATGGACGCTGTGGCGGGCATGGGCCAGATTTTTGGCGTCACCATGCCGGAGAATTTCCGTCGGCCCTTCTTCTCGAGAACCATTTCCGAGTTCTGGAGCCGCTGGCACATCACTCTGGGCGCCTGGTTCAAGGATTACATCTTCTACCCCGTTACCATGTCGGGGCCCTCGAAGAAGCTGACCTCCGCCGCCCGGAAGCGGCTGGGCAACCACTATGGCCCGCTGCTGGCGGGAGGCGTGGCCCTGTTTTGCGTGTGGCTGTGCAACGGACTGTGGCATGGGGCGGCCTGGAGCTTCCTGTTCTTCGGAATGTACCATTTTGTGCTGATCTACCTGGGCTCCCTGGCGGCGCCTGTGGTGAAGCGGGTCAACACCCGCCTTGGGGTGAAACCGGAGCGTCTGCCCTACCGGATCGCCCAGACGGTTCGCACCTGCCTGCTGGTAGTGGTGGGCGAGCTGTTCTTCCGGGCGGATGGCCTCCGGGCGGGGCTGCGGATGTTCCGGAAAATGGTGACGGATTTCCGCTTTGATTCCATCAGCATCCCCATGCTGAAAGACCTCCGCATCGATCCCCAGGATTTTTTCATTGTGGGCGTGACAATGGTCATCGTGTTCGTGGTGAGCCTGCTGAACGAGCGGGGGATCGTGGTAAGGGATGCTCTGGAGAAAAAGCCCACGGCTCTGCGCTGGGCGGTGCTGTACGCGCTGATCCTCTACATCATCATTTTCGGCGCCTATGGCAAGGGCTATGTGCCTGTGGACCCCATGTACGCCAATTTCTAGGAGGACGGAATGAAAGACACGCTGCGCCACCTGCTTTCGGGCGTCCTGTTCCTGGCCCTGGGCCTGGGACTTCTGCTGCCGTTTTCCCGGTTGTTCCTGCCCAAGGACAATTCCGCTGAAGCGGGTATCCACGATCCCACCCCCAACGGAATTCTGGGAGAGCCGGAGGACACCATCGACGTACTGATCCTGGGAGACAGCGAGGCGCTCAGCGGCATTTCCCCGCTGGATATCTGGGAAAACAGCGGCATCACCAGCCATGTGTGCGCCGGGGGAAACCAGAAGCTGTTCCTGACCCGGGAATACCTGGACAGAGCATTCGCCGGTCAGTCCCCCAAGCTGGTGATCCTGGAGGCGAACTGCCTGTACTCCAACATGGGCCGGATGGAGCTGATCACCCATTGGGCGCAGCGCACCTTCCCGGTGGTGCGCTATCACGACCGGTGGAAGAGCCTGGGGCTCCGGGACTGGCAGGGAACCGTTTCTTACACCCACACGCATATGACCAAGGGCTACCACTATAACACCGATGTTCACCCCGCCAATGCGGAGGACTATATGGCCCCTTCCGATGAGGCGGCCGCGATCCATCCCCGAAACCGGCAGTGGCTGGAGGGGATCGCGGAGGCTTGCGGGGAACGGGGCGCGCAGCTGGTGTTGGTCAGCGTTCCCAGCTCCTACAACTGGAACAGTCCCCGCCACAATGGGGTGGAGGCCCTGGCCCGGGAGCTGGGACTGACATATCTTGACATGAATCTGATGCCCCGGGAGGTTCCCATCGATTGGGATACGGACACCCGGGACTACGGAAATCACCTGAATTATCGCGGCGCCCGGAAGGTCAGTTTGTTCCTGGCGGAGTATCTGACGGACAGCGGCCTGTTCCGGGATAAGCGTCAGGAGGCGGAGTATGCCGCCTGGGAGCAGGCATGGCAGTATTTCAGGGAAAACGCGGTGTCCGTCCCCGGCTAGCGCGACCGTCCGACAGGAGGAAGTTATGAAAGAGTTGATTCGGCATACGCTTCGCGGCATCCTGTTCCTCGGGCTGCTGGGGGGGATGCTGCTGGGACTGAATTTCCTGTTCCGGCCCAAGGACAATACGGAGGCGGCGGGCTTCCACTACCCCTGGGCCAGCGGATATCTGGCGGAGCCGGAGGATACCATCGACGTGCTGATCCTGGGAGACAGCGAGGTCTACGCCGATTTCATCCCCCTGCAGATCTGGCAGGAGCAGGGGATCACCGTCTATACCTGCGGCACCAGCGATCAGAAGCTCTATCAGACGGAGGAGTATCTGCGCACGGCCCTGGAAACCCAGAGCCCCAAAATCGTGATCCTGGAAACCAATATCCTCTACCGGGATTACAGCCGCACGGATACAATCCCCCAGAAGCTGGAGGAGCTGCTGCCCCTGCTGCGCTACCATGACCGCTGGAAGCGGCTGGGATTGCGGGATCTGTCCCCCCGGGTGCGCTATACCGGCATCCAGCGGGACAAGGGCTACCATTTTTATTGGGAGGCCCAGCCGGCGGACACCCGGGGCTATATGGAGGAGCGGGGGGAATCTGCTCCCTTCCCCGTCAAGAACGCCCCGCTGGTGCGAAAGCTGCTGGCCCGCTGCCAGGAGCACGGGGCGCGGCTGATGCTGGTCAGCGCGCCCAGCACCGTCAACTGGAGCGATGCCCGGCATGACAGCGTGCAGACCCTGGCCCGGGAGCTGGGGATCCCCTATCTGGATATGAATCTGCTGCCCGGGGAGGTTCCCATTGACTGGCGGCAGGACAGCTACGACGGCGGCGACCACATGAATTACCGCGGCGCCCGGAAGGTATCCGCCTGCCTGGGGCAATACCTGGCGGAAACGGGCCTGTTTGAGGACAAGCGGGCCGATCCGGACTACGCCGCCTGGCACCAGTGCCTGGAGTCGTTCCTGCGGGAGCACCCCGAGACGGAAGGTACCGCCGGGAATTGACAAAACGCCTGTCAGCCCGGGCGCCATAACCGTAACGACTATGAAATGGAACGCATTGCTTGGAACATGGATGTTTCGTTTCGTGCTTGTCGGCCTTACGCATCTTCCCGATAAATTGGTGTTTGTCGGGTATACACTGTCATTGCGAACCAGTCCGCAGACTGGTGTGGCAATCCCCCGGTTAGATGGGAATGTACCGATAAGCACCCAAAAACGTGGGTTCCTGCGATTATTGGTAGGAATCGTTACCTGGTTCCATTCAACCGGGGGATTGCCACGACCAGTGTGCGCACTGGTCTCGCAATGACAGGAAATATGGCGACAGCCCTACAAACACCAATTTGTCGGGCTGCTTTGGAAAGCAGATAACCTGAACACCATTTTATTGCTCCTGCGCGGTTTCGAAGGGTATTGCCAAAGGCTTCCGAATGTGATACCATATGCTCAAGCCGCGAGAATCTGGAATGGGGAAATCCCAACGGTACCAAGCCGCCGTAGACGGACATGCAGGCCCGGAGCTTCACTGGCATTTGCCGGGAAGGAGCTCCGACAGGGCGTCCGGAGTCGGAATACTGAGCCCGCGGCAGAACATCCCGCGGACTCTTGGGGGCTGTCCGTGGGAACCGTGTGCTGTAATCGCTCCCTTTTCGGGAGCGTTTTTTTTGTAAGCGCCCTGACGCGGCATACCGGTAAATTGGTGTTTACAACACTATCACCGTAGGGGCGGATATTATCCGCCCGCAACCTTACCGCATTGATAGCACGCACATTCACCGGAAATGCTCAAAAACCGGAACGTTTCGGGCGGATACTATCCGCCCCTACAGTGGAAACGCAATGTGTTTGAAATCTTCAAACACCAATTTGCCGGACTGCCGGGTGAATCGGATTAGCGTTCGGTGTATTTGATACGGAGGCGGAATATGTCCTTTCAATTTGAGATCCGGGAGCTGACCTTTTCCTATCCGGGGGCGGAGCGTCCCCAACTGGATCACGTCAGCCTGAATATCGAGCGGGGCTCGTACACCGTGGTCTGCGGCCGCTCCGGAAGCGGGAAAACCACCCTTCTTCGCCACTTAAAAACCGTGCTGACGCCCTACGGCGAGCGCTCCGGGGAGGTGCTTCTGGACGGAACGCCGCTGGAGCGGGTTTCCCAGCGGGAGCAGGCGGAGAAGGTGGGCTACGTCATGCAGAACCCCGACGACCAGATCGTCACCGACAAGGTCTGGCATGAGCTGGCCTTCGGCCTGGAGAGCCTGGGCTGCAGCCAGACCGTCATGCGCTCCCGGGTGGCGGAGATGGCCTGCTACTTCGGCATCCAGGACTGGTTCCACCGGGAGGTGGCCATCCTCTCCGGCGGACAGAAGCAGCTGCTCAATCTCGCCTCCATCATGGCCATGCACCCCCAGGTGCTGATCCTGGACGAGCCCACAAGCCAATTGGACCCCATCGCCGCTTCGGATTTCCTGAACACCGTTCGGAAAATCAATCTGGAACTGGGCACCACGGTGATCCTCACGGAGCACCGCCTGGAGGATATCTTCCCCTACGCCGACCGGGCCGTGGTGCTGGAGGCGGGGAAGGTCATCGCCGACGGCAGCCCCCGCTCCATCGGGCGGCAGCTTTGGGAAAGCCACGCGCCCATGTTCGCCGCCATGCCCACTCCGGTGCGGGTGTTCTACGGCGCGGGCGGGGAAGGGGACAGCCCCCTCACCGTCCGGGAGGGCCGGAAATGGCTCAGTGAGTCTTTCCCCCAGGGGGCGGCGGTGCGGGAGCTGCCCGCGAAGGAGCCGCCCAAGTCCGGGGAGAAGCCTGCCCTGGAGGCGAAGGAGCTGTGGTTCCGCTATGAACGGGAAAGCCCGGACGTGCTCCGGGGGGTGTCGCTGCGGGTGTATCCCGGCACCCTTCACGCCATCGTGGGGGGCAACGGCGCGGGCAAATCCACCGCCTTAAAAGCCTTCGCCGGGCTCATCAAACCCTACCGTGGGAAGGTGGCCGTGCTGGGAAAGCCGCTGGACAAATACAAGCCCGGGGAGCTTTACAAGGGGGGCATTGCCATGCTGCCCCAGGATCCCAGGGGCCTGTTTTCCTATACAACATTGGAGCAGGAGCTGGAGGAGATGACCCCGGACCGGGAGCGGATCGCCGAAGCGGCCGGGCTCTGCCAGGTGGAGGAGCTGCTGAAAAGCCATCCCCAGGATCTCTCCGGAGGCGAGCAGCAGCGTGCCGCCCTGGCGAAGGTGCTGCTGACCGAGCCGAAGGTGCTTCTGCTGGACGAGCCCACCAAGGGTATTGACAGCTTCTTCAAGGAGCGGCTGGCGGGAATCCTCAGGGAGCTCCGGGACAGGGGCATTGCCATCACGCTGGTGTCCCATGATGTGGAGTTCTGCGCCAGGTACGCGGACTTCGTCTCTATGTTCTTTGACGGCCAGATCCTCACCACCGATTCTCCCCGGCAGTTCTTCGGGGGCAACAGCTTCTACACCACCGCCGCCAACCGGATGAGCCGCCATGTGTTCTCCATGGCCGTCACCGGGGAGGACGTGGTGGAGCTGGTGGAAAGGAACCGGCTGATAGATTAGGAGGGCACCTCTAAAAACTACCCTTTTGCGTTTTGAGCGGATCTTTTGGCCCAACAATGCGTTTTGAAAATTCCGCAATACACCAAGTATTCCGTAATTTTCAAAACTTTTGTTGATCCAAAATCTCTCGCTCAAAATCGCAAAAAGTAGTTTTTAGAGGTCGCCAGGAGATGATGGAAGGATTCGATTGGAATACCGGAACCGGAATCCTGCTTTTGGAGGAATCGCATGAGAGAAGAACGCTTTTATCTGTCCACCATTGACCC
>CAMFFO010000009.1 GCA_945949735.1 uncultured Clostridia bacterium
ATTTCATTTTACAATGTTTATTTCCAGATATTTATGATTAAATCAGCAGACACTAAATAGAGTAATCACAGGATATGAAATAGTGACGGATGGTCAATCCGGTGCTGTTAGACGGTCGGAAAGCCTACTATCTCAACCTCACGTCAGCTCAGAAGAGATAGTTGCCGCACTGAAGGATAAGATAGCCCAGCGGGAAGCTACTTCAAGCCGGGAGGAAATTTTCTCCCTTTCTGACCAGTCTGGGGAGTATTCTCCCACGTCGGACGGGGAGCCCCCCCGTCTCATCTCCGCCGCCTACAGTCCCCTGCAGCAGGAGCAAATCGTGAAGATGCTCAAGCCGGTGATGGAGGGGGAGATGGAGGGGGACTCCAGGGCCCTGGCGGAATACCTGGAGATTTGCGGGGTGAAGCTGGCCAGGACGGAAGACGCCCTCTATTTCGCCAGACTGGCCCGCCAGGAATTGGACCAGGACGCCGCCTCCGACGCCAAGCTCCGCCTGGAAGAGGCGGCCAAGCCCGGGGCGAAGCTGACCAAGGAGCAGATCCGGGAGGTGTCCCGTCTTCTCGTCCCCCTGGTCAAGGACGGGAAGGGGGAGAAGGAGGCCAAGGAGCTATTGGCCCAAAACGGCATCTCCGCCACGGACAAGGGCGTATCCGCCTATCTGGAGAGGGCGAAGGAGATGGCAAGAAAAGGCAGGAAGGATCCCAGGCGGCAGAAGGTGCGGGAGTGGCTTTTCGGCAGGACGAACTTCTTCCGCATCATGGAGCAGGCGGGGGAATACGGGAAAATCGTCCCCTCCGAGCGCTTCATGGGGCAGGAGTTCTCCGGCTCCTTCATCGACCCAGTCTGGATCCGATATTCCGGGAAGAAGTTCTCCAGCCTCTCCAGGGAGCAGGTCAAGGGGAGGCTGAGGGCGGCCGCCAGCGCCCATCCCGCGTTCAACTCAGACGTCCTGGCCAAGATGTTCGTGGACGCCTTCGGTGGGGACGAGGTGGACGTGGAGGAGGCGATGCTCGCCTACTTCAACGGGAAGACCTGGCAGTCCTTCGAGGAGGAGATGCTGGAGGAGGGGAAACTGGAGGAGGACCAGTGGCGCTATCTTGCGGAAACCGAATACACCGCATGGCTGGAGAAGGCCATGCCGGAGGCCCTGGCCCATGTCAAGGCCAAGCGTCCCCTCACCCGCGAGATGATCCAGGAGGAGCCGGACATGGCCCGCCTTGTGCTGGAGCTCTACACCGGGCAGGAGGAAAAGCCACTTTCCAGCGGATTCCCCTATCCGGAAATGACGGACTCCGAGCTCCAGGGGTTCCACTATGCCGTCCTCCACGGCATGCGCAAGGACGCCGTCGCCTTCGCCATGGCCTATGGGGAGGCGGCCAGAACCCACGTTTCCGGGGACAACCGGAGCCTGGAGACCCGCGCCGTGGAGATCATGTCCAGGAACGCCATGAAGGCGAAGAATGCGGAGCTGAGGAAGGAAATCGGAGCCCAGAGGAAGCGGATCTCCTCCATGGAGGACGAGGCGGAGACGGCCAGGAAGATGCTGGAGTCCGCCAAGGAGCAGATCCGGCAGGGGGACATGGAGAGGCTCCGTCAAGTGCGGGAGCTTCGCACCCAGATCGACTTCCTCCAGAGGCCGGGATTCGGATTCACCGAAGAGCAGCAGGAGAAAATCCGGCAGATGGCGGAGTCCGTCCTTTCCGGAATGCCGGAGGGAATGGCCAGGGAGACCATCTCCCGGATTCTCCAGCTGGGAAGCCTGCCTGTCCATGGGACGAAGGAAGATCCGAGATCCAGAAGGACTGCCTTGGAGGAGATTCTTTCCGACGTGGCCAGGGAGGAAAAGCGCCAGGCCGTGGAGAGCATCAAGCAGGGGCTTCTGGAAAGAACCCGCCGATGGAGAACCAGGACGACCAGGAAGGGAATCCCCGTGGGATTCGCAGCGGAAGGCCAGGCGAAAATCGACCGCATCGCCGCCATTCTCAGGATGGGGCAGGAGACGGTGGAGGCCCTGGTCTCGGAGACGGCATCTGTCATGGCGGGACTGGATGAAGGAGAAGCCGGCACGACCGGGCGCGTCTTCAACTCCAGGCCGATGACAAGGAGCGAGCTCATGGAGGACATCCATCTCCTCCAGACCTTCTCCTTCCCCAAGGAAACCACGCCGGAGCAGGCCAAGGCCGCCCTGGAGGAGTTCGACCAGATCCTGGAGAAGGGTAGATCCCAATACGACGAGATGATCTCCCGCCGACTGGACGAAAACAAGAGGGCGGGGGCTGAGATCAAGACCGCCCTGAATGGGACGCGTGACATTGTCGGAAGGGGCGCCGCCCAGGGGAACGACGGGGAGAAGCTGGCCAACCCCCTTCTCCTCCATTCCATGGATGCCCTGTCCCTCCTCTACCATCTCTCCGGAACTTCCGTGGATGATTTCCGGAACACCTGGCTGGGCAGGGCATGGGAAAGGGTGGAGGACGCCGCCTACAAGGAGAGCGAGGATTCCGCAAAGGCAACCCGCGCCTTCAACGAGGCCGTGTCCCTGCTCACGGGAAACTCCTCCAGATCTTCCCTGGCCAGATTCTGGGCGGATTCCAAGAAAGAGATGCCAACGGGCGCCTCCATTACCCAGTATTACGCAAAGGTGGGACCGGATCAAAGCCCGACCAGATACCTGGAGGACGGACGACGCTCCGCCGTCCGCATCAAGACCACAGTGGAGACGGCGCGGAAACTCCTGGAGAAATACGACGCAGGGCTTCAGCCTACCATCTCAGACCCGGACAACGGGATCGTCACCATCCACGAGATGAACGCGGAGTTCCTGCGCCGCCAGCTTTCCGACTACGACGCAAGGGTGGAGACCACCTTCGAGCCCTTCACCGACGAGCGCCTCAACCAGGAGTTCCGCCAGCAGATGGAGACCGCCCGGGCCAACGGGGAGGTGTATCTCCTCTATTCCAGCCCGAAGGAGCAGTCGCGACAGGTTCCGCTGACAATGTCCAAAGGCCAGGCGCTCCAGGCCATCCTCACATGGGAGCAGCCTGACGCACAGATGATCATGCGCTGGAACGGATGGAGCGACGAGACCATCGATGCCCTTCGCAAGTTCGTGGGGAAGGAGATCCTTGCCGTGGGTGACTGGATGCGACAAAGCCTCCTGGAGATGCGGGACGACCTGGATGCCGTGGCCTTCCGAAGATACGGCGCACATCTTCCCAATGTGGAGAACTATTTCCCCACAAGATACGCCACGGCAACCAGGGCGGGGAACGACACCTCCGCGACCCGGGACACGCCGAAGAGCCTGGCCACCGGATTCCTTGTCCAGAGAAGGTTCCACCTCCGCCCCCTGGACCTGAAGGCGGACGCCTTCGAGACATACCTGGGTGCCGTGGGGGATCAGATCCACTATGTCACCCACGCAGAAGTCATGGCGGACATGCGGGATGTACTCATGGCGCCGGATGTGAAGGACGCCATCGTGAACCGCTACAGCAGGAACTTCCTCCATGAACTACAGGACCGTCTCCGCGTCATCGAGGGAGGGGGAAGGAACGGGGACGTCGTCCCCCTGGTATCCACCGTGATGCGCGTCTACGTGAACAAGGCCCTGGCATTCAATGTCGTCTCCTCCATGAAGCAGGCATTCTCATCCTTCGCCTACATGAATCGCGTCCCTGTCTCTGACTTCTTCAAGAACATCGCCAGGATCGGAGGAGGGGAGTATCGAGCATGGGCGAAGGAGGCATGGAACAGCGAATACATGAAGTCCAGAATGGGAGGAGGCTACGACGCCAACATCTCCTATCTGAGAACGCACACGGAGAGCGGAAAAGCCGGGCAGTTTGCGAACCGCCTGGCGTCCGCTGGATACTCCTTCTTGGCATACGGCGACGCCATCTCCGTCATGACCGGCGGATGGGCCGTCTGGAAATACAACTACGACCAGGCAAAGGCAAGCGGACTGGGAGAGCCGGAGGCAAGGAAGAAGGCATGGCGCGCATGGATGGCCGCAACGGACACAACCCAGCAGGGCTCCTACGCCAAGGACCTGAACTACTGGCAGAGTTCCAAGGGAATGGGAAGACTCTTCTCCATGTTCATGAACAACCCCATGCAGGTTCTCAACAACGAATACCGGGAGTTCCTGGTGGCCGCCCAGGAATACAAAACAGGGAACAAGAAAAAGGCGGCAAGGAGAGCCCTGCGCCAGGCGGCCGTGAACCACTTCCTCATTCCCACGCTGATGCTCTTCGTCGCCGACATGTTCAAGGCAGGATTCATCCCGGACGACTGGTGGGAAGACACCGACATGGAGGACTACATCGTCGCCTGGCTCATGGGCCCGTTCGAGGCCGTCCCCGTCATCGGCTCCGCCCTCTCCTCCGCATCCACCGCATTCTTCCGATGGATTTCCGGAAAGCCGCAGGCCCCGCAATTCGTAGGAAGGGACGCCATGGACGTGGCTTCCCAGCTCGGTCAGGACATGAAGGCGCTATCCGACGGAGATCTCTCTGAAAAGGATGCGGAGGCCATCACGGACATGGCCGCAGCCGCTGCCACATCACTGGCAGCCTTCTCTCCAACCACGGGAGAACCTTTGGCGGACATCGCCAGCCTGGCCAATGCGGCAGTGAGACAGGCGAACCGGGCGGCGGAAACGGCAGGAGTCAAAGAGAAGAAAACCAAAAAGAAATAACAGGTTACCTTAAGTGATGTAACGAGATGTAACAGAGGAGTAACCCATGCTAGACCAGACCCAGAACAAGATCGACTACATCATCAGCGAAGCGAACCTCTACTACCCATTCCCCTATGCCTTGTATAACCCGGAGGAGGACATCCGGGTGTTTGTCAGGGACGAGGAGGCGGGGACTACAGAGGAGCTTCTCTCCGGCTTCTCTGTCCCCGTTCAGTCCTCCTATTCAGACGGGTGCGTGGTCAAGCTGGATGCGTCCACCGCATGCGAAAAGCAAGGGAAGACCCTGGTGATCATACGGAGCCTGAAGCTGAGACAGACTCTCTCCCTCCCCATATACGGGAAACTCTCACCCGTGGAGATGGAGCACGCGCTGGACCGCCTGGTCATGGTTGCCCAGCAGCTGCAGGAGCAGGTGTCCCGCTCCATGCAGGTTCCCATTGGGGACAAGACCGACATGGGAAAGGCGTACAGTGATTTCCGCAACGTCGCGGAAAACGCTGAGTCATGGGCGGAAAGGGCGGAGAAGTCCGCTTCCAGCGCATGGGATAGCGCCTCAAAGGCACAGACTGAAGCATCCCGTGTGGATGCCGTGGCCTCCCAGATCCATTCCCTGGAAATCGGAAGCGTCCAGGCAGGTGAATCCCCGGCCGTCACACTGAGAGACGGACATATCCTGGATTTCACACTGCAGAAAGGCCCAAAGGGCGATGATGGCGGGACGGTTGTGGTTCCCACGAAATGGGGGGCGATCACCGGGACGCTTTCCGACCAGTCCGATTTAGCGTCCGTCCTGGCATCCAAGGCGGACGCCTCCCATGACCATGACGACACCTATGTCAAAAAGGGGGAGATCCCGTCAGGCACTGAGGGAACCGTGCCATGGGGAGCCATCACAGGCTCCCTTGCGGACCAGATCGACCTGTCGGCCGCCATCGAGGCGAAGGCGGATGCGGAGCAGGTCCAGTCAGCCCTTGATTCAAAGGCCAATTCCTCCCACTCCCACGTAATTGAAGACGTGGCAGGGATAGCCTCAGTCCTTGCGTCAAAGGCGAATTCCAGCCACTCTCACAGTATTTCAGACATATCAACACTTCAGTCTTCCCTTGAAGGAAAGGCCGCAAAGTCACATACCCACGTATCCTCCGACATTACTGACCTTCAGACGGGAGGAGGGGTGGAGGAATTTTCAGACGCCAGCAAGGAATGGTCTGCAAGCGACATTGGAAAGATTTTTATTTACAAGGGCTTGACGCAAGGAAAGTTTATAAATGGTAGACTATACCATTGCTTGAAATACACCCATGTCATTTCAAGCGGAGCGTCTGAAGCCTATCTAATGTTGACATTGAGTCAAACAACATCAGATACATTTGTCAATGCTCTAGCCGGTAGGTATGACCTTACATCCGGGACAGTAGGAACAACGAATGCTGTTTATACTAACTCAAACGGTGCTGAAGTTTATTACAATTCTACAACCTCAAGATGGGCAATAAGGTATCAAACCTCTATAGAGGCTTTTATCATGCAGTCTGGAGGCCCCGAAGGGGATTATCAATGCTGGGATTACGAAACGAGTGTTTCCATTACTGCCACAAAATATGAGACGGCAGGGGGAGACCCTGTTACGGAGGATAGATATTGCGCCGTAATCATTGACACTTCCCCTCTGCCAATAATAGAATCAACCGGAGACCTTACTGTATACCCTGGGATTTCATATAAATTGAATCTTTCCGGGGACGTCACGTTGTCTGCGGACGGAGGAGTGGAAGGGATGAGCGGTGAGTGTGAAATCTACATAAGCACATCAACGTATTCCGTCACGGCTGGCACTAACATCACATTCGTTGACACTCTGTTTTCAAACACAACAAATCATTGTGTCATAAAGTGGGACGGAGAATCGGCAAAACTTTACGTCTGCGAGGTGCGATGAAAACAGGATTGCTCCTAAATAAAAGGTGGAATTTTGGCGTTGGAACAGAAGACGCAATTCTTGTAAAGGAGGCGTCAACGTCAACAACAGGACTACGCTTCAAGGCGCTGGCGGCTGGAGAATATGTCGTAGACTGGGGAGATGGAAACGTAGAAACGAGGACTATAGATTCTGGGACTGTTGGACAATACTATTATAACACACACAAATATTCAAAGGCTGGAAGATACAAGATATCATTCTTCGGGATAGACGGGAAGGCGGCAATATATCAACTTGCTTATATGTCTTTAATAGACACTACTTCAGCAAAATTCATGGAAGGATATGTGCATTCTGGTTTTTCCTTTTCATCAGAAACAAAACTTGAGGAGATATGGTTGCCGTCATCAATAACGCCAACTTCTGGTCAATTTTCACATTGCGCAAGCCTTAAAAACATATATTGCAATTTCTCCAGCTCCTCCACTAACGCAGCAGGCGCACCGTGGGGAGCGACAAACGCAACAGTCCACTATTTGAGGGTTTGAAAATGAAGGTTACATACTGGACATCTCCTCTTGGGAAAATAAAATTTTACTCTCTGCCTGGTCAGTGGAGGAACATTTCTCCGTTCACTGAAGAAATTGCAATATCAAAAGGGTGGACAAAGCACGAGGAGGAATACATACCCACCACCTGCACGAAGTATCAGTTCCTGAACTCCCTCAGAAAGAATGGGAAGGAGCTCTACGAGCGCTTCGCCTCCGCCTACAGCTCGAATCCCGAGTTCTCCATGTTCTGGAACAGCGTCCTGGATCTGGACAGGGAGAATGCGGATTTCCTCCGATTCTGCGAAGAGCTGGGAGTATCCCCCGAACAGGTGGAGGCAGTATTCAGCGCCATCGATTAGGAGGCCATATGAAACCCACATCACTTATCCTGGGCACCATCTCCATCTGCCTCGGCCTTGCATCCTGCATGACTGACAGGGAGTACCAGCTGCGCCGGGCGGACATCCGCGCCAAGGCCGCCCACGCACCCACCTACCAGCCCCTCGTCCTCCAGGGGCCCCTCTCCCTGGAGGATGGGGCCTCCCTGGCCGTCACCGTCCCCTCCCAGCCCTTCTCCCCGGCGGAGATTCCCTCCGATGCCGACTCCATCCGCCAGGCCATCCAAGGCACGGTCACCACCGGGGCGCTCCTGGGAGGGGCCATGTACGGCATCCACCACGCCACGGGAGACACCCGCATCACCACAACCCCCGCCACCACGGAGACCCCCGCCACCACGGAGACCCCCGCCCCATGAAGCACCGACACCTCATCCTGGCCAGCGGAGCCGCCATCCTGTCCCTGGCCGCCACATCCTGCATCGCCACCGCCCCCGTCTCCATCGCATGGCGGAGCAACGCCAGCCAGCAGTACGCCACCACGGAGGGGCGGACGGACATCCAGGAAGGCTCCCCCGCGGTGAACGCAGACAAGACCACCGAGGCGGCCACCTCTGTCAACACCTCATCCGGAGCCGCGACTGCGTCGCAGGGAGAAATGCATGATTGACATCACGACCTTGATCGCCATCGTCGCCACGCTCTTTACGGGCGCGGCATGGATTGTGTCGCGCCTTGACAAGATCACCGCGGAACTCTCCGCCATGCGCGCCGACGCCAAGGACTACGTCACGCATGAAGTATGCCACCGCCGCCGCCTGGAAATCGAGGCAAAGCAGTTTTGCGACAAATGACCCCCTATCTCACCATCCCGTGCGCCGTGAAGGACGAGGGCGGCGTGCTGACGCTCCATGTTCTTCGCGACTTCGCCCTCCGCCCCTTCGGCATCAATGCGACGATACCGGAGGGGTTCACTTCCGACGGCATGAGCGTCCCCCGCTTCTTCTGGCGCTGGATAGGCCCACCCGTGGATGGACGCACCCTGTCCGCCTCCGTGGCCCACGACTGGCTCTACACCGCCAAGCCCGTCTCCCGGGCAGAAGCCGATGCCTGGTATCGGCGCCAGCTCATCGCCGCCGGATACCCCGCCCCAAAGGCATGGGCCGCCTGGGCCGGGATCCGGCTCTTTGGAGGATGGCATTGGTAGACTTTTCCCTTTCAAAAACGGGGACAAAATGCCAAGTCAGAACATCCAATAAAAAGTTATAACTGGCGGAGAGAGAGGGATTTGAACCCCCGGGCCTGTTGCCAGGCCAGCGGTTTTCGAGACCCTGTTTTTGGGCGTTTCCTAGGTAAAAAGCAAAATTCCTTCCCTGGGTAAATGCGGTTTTACGTTGCAAAAACGGGGACTATTTGCCCAGGGTGGGGAAAGGCTAGATGGGAGCCATTCCGGGAAGGGAGACCCGGCGTCTCCCGTGATAGTAGAATTCCCCCGTGGTGGATGTGGAGACGTGGCCCACGGCGGCGGATACGTCCTCCAGGTCCGCGCCGGAGTCGATCTGGCAGGTCACGAAATTGTGGCGGAGCGCATAGAGCTGCATGGATCCGCTGGGGAGCCCCGCCTTTTGAAGAAGGGAGGAGAAGCCTGCTGTGAGGGCGGAGTTGTTTTTCCGGAAGAGCGCGGCGAAATCCGGGAAGAAAAGGCCGGACGGGTCTTCCGGCAGGGCATCCAGGACGGGGAGGAGGGACGGATCCGCCAGGAAGGAGACTTTCTTCCTGGCCCTGCTGGTCTTTTCCGGCATAAGCTCCACGGCTCCGTTTTTCACCTCCGAGCGGGAGAGGAGGCAGGCGTCGGATGGACGGAGGCCCGTGTAGTACAGGACGCGGATGAAGGAGGCCCAGCGGAAGGCGGGGATTCCCGAGGCGAGGACGTCCGGGTTGTCGTTGCACCAGGCAAGGAGACGGCGCGCCGTTTCCATGTCCAGAGGCTTCCTCTCCTTGTGGGATGCCGGCTCCCTGAGTTTCTTCCATGGCGCATCGATTCCGGCGCGGGAGAAGACCACGGAGAGGTCGGAGATGTAGTTGTTCCTTGTCTGGCCGGAAAGTCCGAGGTCATCCAGCGCCTTCCGGCACATGGCCACGTCCATCGTTCCCACGTCCCTGTCCTTCGCCCATTTTGCGAAGGCGGCGAAATGCGCCTCCCGCCCCTTGATGGTGCGTTCCTTCGCCCGGTCTTCCAGCGGGCATGCCTTGTATGCCTCGAACACCTCCGAGGCGGTGGTGACGCTCCTGGGGAATATTTGCGAGATAATGTCCAGGCATCTCTGATACTCCCTTCTCTCCATCGTCCCGAGAGGGCCGGTCAGTTCCTCCATGGCCACCTCTCCCCTGGCCAGCTCCACGGCATAGCGGCACACGAGGGAGGAAAGCGCCCTGGCGGTCTTTTCCGCGTCAAGCTCCGAGAGGATTCTTCTGGCGGCCGCCTCCGCAGAGCGGCGGGATGTCTGGCCAGTGGACACCAGGTTGTCCCATCCGCATCTCCTTATCCTTAGATAATAGACTCCTCCCTTCTTCCTGAGAGCGGGATTGCTCACGTCCTGGCCTCCTGAAGGATGGAGAGGAACTCCGCCAGCGTCTCCTTGGGAAGATTCCTGGACATGGCGATGTCCACCGCCCGGAGGCGGTATGCGTCCTCCGGAGAGGGGGGAAGGGGACGGGAAGGGCTTCCCATGGCGGGGATGGCCGCGCAAAGGCGGTCCCACGTGGCCCCGTTCACCCGGGGATGTGTCCCCTTGGCGATCTGGTAAAGAAGCTGGGGGGAAAGCCCGCACGCCCTGGCCAGGCCTGGCATACCGCCGGGCGTCTTCTCCGCCGCCTCCGTGATGGCGCGCCTCTCCTTCTCTGTCAACCCGCGGATCATGTTTATTCCTCACTTCCCTTGCAGTCGTTCCGCCTCTTCTCGAAGGACATCGACGACTTTTCTCATTGTTTCTGGATCCAGCCCCAGAGCCAGCAGCCTGTCTTGGCATCTGAGGCGATAGGTATCCAGGGGAAAAGCTGCCCCGGCTATAGCCGTAGCCGGCGAGTTGCATCCACTCCCAGTCCGTGCGATAGCTATGGGCGTCTGCTGCCTGCCTGAGGTATTTCCTAGCGGGGATGCAAGTTCAGATAGTCCTTTCACGCTGGCGCAAAGCCTAAGCCATGTGTCCTCCTGGACAGCGGGATATTCACCCCTGAGGATTTTTGATATTGCCTGTGGTGCAATCCCTGTATCCCTTGCCAGACGAGCGGAGGCCCCTCTGGCAGACCCTATGGCAGAGTTTATGTATTCTGAAATCTTGCTTGTGATCCTGAACCGCATGTCCGCTCCTTGCGTTACTGTCAAGAATATGCAGGGTATCAAGAAAAAATCAAGAAAAAATCAAGAAATCAACTTGCAGAAGTAAATTGGAATGATAAATTCTCTTGCGGAGGTGATCCCATGAAACCACGTAAGAAGTTCAAGACCTACGCACTAGAGGAAAACGCTGCCAACATGGTGGATCGGCTTTCCGACTCATTCAACCAGGCGAAGAGTGAAATCATTCGCCAGGCTGTGCTCTCTTTTTTTAGGAAAAAAATCACTCTAAATGATAAAATAAAAAATCATGCCCACACCCGCTGACATGATTGACCGTGACGAGTTGACTCTTGGACAGAAGCTTCTCCTGGCTCTTCTAGGCCTTCTTGCCTTCCTTGCCTTCTACTGGATGACGGTGGACGCCCTGGACTGGCAGTGGGAGAGGTACGAAGAGGAGGCGGCGGAGTTCCGGGAGAAGTTCGAGGAGCAAGGCGACGACTGGTACGCCGTGATGTACGGAGAAGAAGAAGAGGAGGAAGAGAGATGAGACGCAACCCCACAATGACAATCGCCGCCGCCTGCGGACAGAGATGGCCCCGCGTGATGAACGCAATCCTGGCCTCCGCCTATTTGGGCATGACCGAGTACTACTTCAACAAGGACGAGTTCCTCCAGGGCCTTTCCTTCATGCGTGACGGCAAGAGATGGTGGGCAAGAGAGGACCTTGACGCGGCCGTGGACGACTGGAAGAGCGCCCAGGAATCCCGATGACATCCCGAGAAAACCCCGGATTTACCCCTGTTTTACTCAGTTTTACCCTGTTTTAACCGCCTGAAACCCCAAGAAAAGAACAAGGAGCAAGACATGAACGAGACCCAGCCCCAGACCATGGCCCAGCAGGCCGCCCCCGTTTCCCCCGTCGCCACGGCATCCCCCGCAGACTCCCCGGCCGTCCAGGGAGAGCAGAGCCGCCTGGACATGATCCTGGCCAGCCACCAGGTTGACACGTCGCTTTTGGCCAGCATGGACAAGTGCGCGGAGATCGGGGCCTCCCTGGCCTGCCAGGGGGCCCGCTCCATCGGCGAGGAGTTCGCCCTGGTGTGCGCCTACGACGACCTCAAGGGGATGATGATGGGGAGCCGCCGCCTGGTGGACATCGCCATGAAGATGCAGAACAACCCCATGTACTTCAAGACCGACTCCCGGGAAGGCTACCCCGTCTCCACGGTGGTGGACTGCATGATCCAGGCCCGCCTCATGGGCCTCAAGTGGCGGGGGAACCAGTTCAACATCCTCCAGGGGAGACTCTACCTGACCAAGGAGGGGGCGGATTCCCTCATCTCCGCCATGGGGGTTCCCCATTCCGCCGTGGTGGGAAGCTTCACGTACGGCCCCGTCCTCAAGGGAGGGGTGGACCGGAACGGGCGGCAGATGGCGGACGTGGTGACGGTGGACGTGCCCGTCTCCGTCTACTGGCAGGAGGAGGGGAAGGAGATGCAGAAGGATCTCTCCTTCAACATCCGGATGAGCGCCAACAGCACCGTGGACGCCGTGAACGGGAAGGCGGAGAGCCACGCCGTCAAGTGGCTCTATAAATACCTCACCAGCAAGGCGGGCATCTCCTCCGCCGCCTTCGGGGAGGTGGACGACTCCGCCAGCGCATCCCCCGTGGCTTCCCCCGTCTCCTCTCCTTCTCCCGCCATTGACAGCCGGAGAGCCGGAGCCCGCCGCCTTCCCGTTCGCGCCAAGAGCGAGGCGGAGATCCTGAAGGAGCAGATCCGGGAGAAGGTGCAGGATGCGCTGACCAAGGACGCCGAGTTCGAGATCCGTGCCTCCCAGCTTCTGGAGTGGCTGGAGAGACGGGGGACGCCCGTCTCCACCATGGAGGACTGCTCCGAGCTTCTGGATTGCCTACAAGGGACAGTGGCCGCCATGAGGGCGGAGAAGAATGCGGCAAATCTGGAGGGCTAGAAAGATGAGAGACATGACCATGCATAGCGACTTCGCCCCCTCCTCCCTGGACCGCCTGGAGAAGTGCCCGGGATCCTTCCGCGCCTGCCTTGGCATCCCGTCCCATGATACCGAGGCGAGCATCAGGGGGACGGACCTGCATGAGGCCATCGCCAAGGCCATCCGGGAAGGAGCGGAGGATCCCTCCGACCTTATCCCGGATGTCCGCCCCGCCTGGGACTTCTACCAGTCCCTCATCCGGGAGGACGACATCTCCCGGGAGACGGAGGTGCGGGTCTCCTACAAGACATTCTCCGGGGAGCTTTACTTCGGGACGGCCGACCTGGTGATCACCCGGGCGGACTCTTCCATCGTGCTGGTGGACTGGAAGTTCGGGCGGACCCTGGTCCCCGCCATCGGGAACCTCCAGATCGCCGCCTACGCCTGCGCCATCGCCCAGGAGAGGCGTCCTTCCCGGGTGGACGGTGTGATCTTCCAGCCCCTGGTCTCCGAGGAGCCTGCCGTGTGGGAGGACATCCCCTTGGAGGAGTCCAGGGACCGCATCCTCTCTGTCATCTCCGAAGCCAAGAGGGAAGACGCCCCCCTTTGCCCTGGGGAGCACTGCCGGTTCTGCCCCGCCTTCCAGGACGCCAGCTGCCCCGCCATCCGCACCTGCGCCAAGGCCATGGGGGAGGCCGTGTCCCGGCAGGATTCCCCCCTTGGGGAGTCCGCCATCGCCGAGGCGTCGGAGGAGCGCCTGGAGGCCTGGATGCGGGCGGTGCCCATGGTGGAGGCCTTCATTGGGAAACTGAAGGAGCGCGTCCTTTCCCTGGCAAAAGAGAACGGAGGGAAATATGCCGGATGCGCCATCAAGCGGACGAAGGGACGCCTGAAGGTCACCAATCCGGCAGGGCTTCTCCACGAGGTGCAGGCCCTCCCCGGGTTTTCCGAGAAGGACATCCTGGCCATCGTCGCCGGATGCGCCAGCGTCTCCGTCACCTCCCTCAAGGCCATGGCCAAGGAAGTCGCGGAAAGCAAGGAAGAGCGGAAGGAGCTGGACAGCGCCATCGCCGCTTTGGCGGAGGCATACGGGGAGAGAGGGGAGGACGCGGAGTCCCTTGTCCTTGTCCAGGAATCCCGGGAATAGAGGAGGAGAAGAAGATGGACATCAACAATGGAGCCATCACGGGGACGGTGAAGAACGTCCAGAGCCTCTCCACCAGGTCCGGGAGCCCGTACGCCGCCTTGGACCTTGAGATCCCGGAGTGGAACGGGAAGGAGAGAGTCCCTTCCACGTACGGCTTCTCCTTCTTTGGAAAGGCGGCGGACGCCGTCCTTGCCTCCATCCGGCCGGGAGACTGCGCCATGGTCTCCTACAAGCTCCGCCACAACCGTAACGGGTATATGGACATCCAGGCCACCTCCGCCATGGTCATCCAGGCCAGGGACGAGAATCCTACGCCGTCCCAGCCTTCCAATGGAAGCGTCTCCTTCCCTTCCCAGGGAAGCGACCAGGCGCCTTCTCCCGTCCCTCCTCCCCCATCCCCCTACATGGAGCAGGATCTGTTCTAGAGAGAAGAACGAGGCAAGGCCATGAGCAGCGGATGGATCAAGATACACAGGAGAGTCCTTGGATGGCACCTTTACGGCGACATCCACTGCCGCCTCGTGTTCTTCCATCTCCTGCTCCTGGCCGACCGGACGGGGAAGGTCTCCCTGCCCCAGCGGAAGCTTGCGGAGGGGACTGGCATCACCCGCAAGGAACTCCGGGGAGCCCTGGCGAAGATGGCAGACACCGGGGAGATCGACGTCATCCGGGGAGAGACTCCCATGGAGCCGGACACCTACATCATCCGCAAGTGGGTGGAATACCAAGGGAGAGAGGGAGATACGTGCGAAAGTTCAAAGGGCCCACGAAAGGGCCCACGAAAGGGCCCAGAAGAGAGCCTTGCAATGGAAGGACTTGGAGAAGAGGAGGGCCCTCAAAAAGGCCCGCAAAAGGGCCCATTTATAGGTACAAGAATAGTACAAGAAGTACAAGACTCTAAAGAGTCTTGTCCTGTCCTGTCCGCGCGCGTGCGCGAGGGACAGGACGACAGGACAGGACAGGACATATCCGCAGGGGACGGAAAGCCCCTGGCGGGGCCGGGCGGACCGGCCGAGGCGGCGCGCGCATACCCCACCGCCCCGGAGGAGGTCGTCTGCATGGCCCGGGGGCTCGGCTACTCCATGTGCCTCAACGACGCGGCGGAGTGGCTCCGGATGAACTCCGCCTACGGATGGCGGGGGATGGACGGGGAGCCCATCCGCACCTGGAAGAGGCTTCTGCGGGGATACCTGCGCCGGAACGACTTCCGCACCATGGCGCAGGTCGAGGCGGAGGAGAGGCTCCGCGCCGAGGAGGCCGCCAGGAGGCGGGCGCTCCTCGAGGAGAGGAGGCGGAGGGAACTGGAGGCGCGGGGGCCCATGGTCTCCGGCGAGGCGGCGACGGCCATCCTCATGGGCGACGCGAAGGAATGAGAACGCAGGAGAAGCAGATGGGAAACGGAATGCATCCATGCCCCGGGCCGCGCCCGGGGAATCCGGCCAGGGCCGCCAGCGGCGGGGAGGGCCACCGATGAAGGGGCGCCCGTCGATGCGGGACGTGGAGGCCGCCTTCGGGCTCCGCGTGGCCAGGTCATCCGGGGCCGGCGAGGTTCGGCGCAAGTCATCCCCCACGAAGGCGGAGGCCATGGTGGAGGGCTTCCTCCGGAGGGAGGGCTTCCTCACCATAGCCCAGCCCACCAGGCTCTTCCCCCTCCCCGGCTGGGGGACGTACACCCCGGACATCCTGGCCTGGAGGCCGGGTGAGCCCGGCGTGATGGTGGTGGAGGTCAAGGGCGGATACAGGGGCGCAGGATGGGAGCAGGGCATGGAGCGCTACGCCAGGGCGGCCGGGACCTACGACTGCCCCGCATGGCGCTTCGCCATGGCCACCTGCGACCGCAGGGCCGGGGAAATCCGGCTGGAGGAGTGGGGCGGAGCCAAGGGATGAGCCTCCGCCGCCCACGCGGAGGCGGACCGGAACCCCCCCGGAAACGCCCCGGATTTTGAAAGGGAAGCCGGAAGGCGGCAAAGACGCGAAGGAGCATGTTTTCGCGCGCCAGCGCGGAATTTGGCGGCATTCCGGCAAAAATTGGAGACAACGACGATGGAAGAAAGCAAACCGAAACAACCGAAGCATACCCCCGGCCCGTGGGAAGAAAACTCGGCCTTGGCAGCAGCCGCTCCGGAGTTGCTGGAGTGCCTGAAGGAGGCGGTGCTGGAGTACGGCTGCGGGAATTGCATAGAGCAGGGGGACAGGGAGGTGGACTGCCCCTACTTCGAAGGGGAATCCTGGAGGTGCTCGTACGACAGCGAATGCTTTGGCCAGCAATGGCTGGCGGCAATCCGGAAGGCCGAGGGAATGGAGAGATGACAAAATACAGACGGCAATTGGGCTTTGAGGACTGCAACGAGGAGTACCGGGCATTCGTGGACAAATTCAAGCCCAAGAAGACCACGGACGACTGCTACACACCGAAGGAGGTCTTCGACTGCGTGGCCAACTGGGCGGCGAGAAAATACGGTTTCCCCCTCTCCTCCATCGTCCGCCCTTTCTGGCCTGGCGGAGACTACCAGGCCTTCGACTACCCGGACGGATGCGTGGTCTTGGACAATCCCCCGTTTTCCATCTTGGCCAAAATCGTGGATTTTTACCAGGCGCATGGCGTCCGCTTTTTCCTCTTCTGCCCCGCGCTGGTGATAACGGCCTTAAGGCCAGGGACAACTCTAGTGGCGGGGTCTTGCGATGTAACCTACCAAAACGGGGCCAAGGTCAGAACGAATTTTATCACCAACCTCTCCCCGGAGATTGCGGCGGAGGACGCACCCGACCTCCACGAGAAGGTGGCGGAGATCTGCGCCAGGCTCAGAAAGGAGAAGGCAAAGAATGTGCGGAAGGTTGCGCTTCCTCCACAAATCATTACAGCGGCGAGCCTTGGCTGGATCTGCGAAAAAGGGGTGAAACTTTCCATCCCGCGAAAGAGCGCCAGGATCGTCAGAAAGTGCAACGGCTACGCTGTATTCGGCGGTGCGTTTCTCCTTTCCCGCAAGCTTGCGGCGGAGCGTGCGGCGGCGGAGCGTGCGGCGGCGGAGCGTGCGGCGGCGGAGAAAATCGAACTGGGCGAGGATGAACTGAGGATTTTGGAGGAACTTGGAGATGACTGAGTCGCAGGCATTGGAGGAGCTTTCCCGGATGGGTTTCAAGGTGGAGATCGTGGCCTACCGCTACAGCCTGGAGGCCACGGCGTACATCGTCAGGCGGAAGGGGGCGAAGGATCTGAAGAGGCCCTCCTACGAGGACGAGCGCTTCGCATGCGTGGCCGGCTACCCCTTCCAGGAAGATGGGATCCGCGCGGAGGGATACGGGACGCTCATGCGCCGGCTTCTCGAGGCCGTGGAGACCAAGCTGCAGAGGAGGAGCGAATCCAAAAGCGCCGGGAAATAGCCATGTTTTCCGGTTGTGTTTTTTGAGATTTTCATCATGGAAAAGGATTCGATGAAGAAAGGCAGGGGCGGGAGGCCGCCCACGGAGAAGTGCGAGAAGTCGCGGATCCTGGCGGCCATCGCGGGATGCCACGGGATGAAGGGGGTCGTGGCGGCCCGCCTTGGCGTGCACAGGCAGACCCTGAACACGTATCTGAAGAGGGACCGCCAGCTGATGCAGGCCTTCGAGGATTCCGTCCTGGAGGCCCACGACGTGGCGGAGTCGGCGCTGATGGCGAACATCCAGGCGGGCAACGAGCGGGCGATCGAGTTCTACCTTGAGAGGCGGATGCCTGAGAAATACGGGAGGAGGCCGGACGCCATGATCGGGGTGAATGTGGAGGGGAACATCACCCTGGAGCAGATGATGCGCCGCGCAGGGGAATCCTGGGAGATAGGTGAGGGAGAAGGGGATGAGTGACGGGAATGCATCGATGGTGGAGGCCTTTGGGAGCCTGGCGTGGCGGATGGACAACCTGTACTTCGTCGTGGACCAGGACGGGCGGGAGGTCCGTTTCCGCATGCGGGACGCCCAGAGGAGGCTATTCTCCCGGATGCACACGCGGAACATCGTCCTCAAGGCGCGGCAGATGGGCTTCACGACCTTCATCGACCTTCTGGGGCTGGACAGGGCGCTTTTCGTCCCCAACACGGTCTTCGCCATCGTGGCGGAATCCCTCCCCAAGGCGTCGGAGATCTTCGACAAGAAGATCAAGTATCCCTACGAGCGGCTCCCTTCCCCCATTCGGGATAAAGTGGGGATTGTCTCGGAGAGCGGGAGCCGTCTCGAGCTTTCCAACGGGAGCCGCATCAGCGTCACCGTCTCCGCCCGCTCCATGACTTGCAATTTCCTGCACATCTCCGAATACGGTCCAATCTCCGCAAGATACCCGGACAAGGCCATGGAGATCCTGACGGGCTCCTTCCCGTCCGTCCACGCCAGCGGGATCATCTTCGTGGAGAGCACGGCCATGGGGGCTTCCGGGTGCTTCTACGACATGGTCCGCCAGGCCATCCTCCGCCAGGGCAACCCGGCCAGGCTTTCCCGGGACGAGTTCCGCCTCCACTTCTTTCCCTGGTTCGAGGACGGGACATATTCCAGCCAATCGGAGCTGGAGGTTCCGGCGCGGCTGGAGAGATACTTCGACGGCCTGGAGAAGCGCCTGGGGATCTCCCTGTCCCAGGGGCAGAGGAAGTGGTACGCCATGAAGGAGGCGACCCTCCACGAGGAAATGTGGCGGGAGTATCCATCCTTTGCGGACGAGGCCTTCCAGAGCGCCCAGGACGGGGCCTATTACAGGGAGCAGTTCGACCGCATCCTTTCCGGACGCCGGATCACCATTGTCCCCTACGAGGAGGCCCTTCCCGTATACACCGGGTGGGACCTTGGAATCTCCGACGACATGAGCGTGTGGTTCGTCCAGTTCCACGGGAGCCAGTGCAGGGTCATCGACTACTACGCCTCCAGCGGGGAGGGGATCCAGCACTACATCCGGGTTCTCCACGACAAGGGGTACCGCTATGGCGGGCACTTCGCCCCCCACGACATCTCCGTCAGGGAAATCGGCACGGGCCTTTCCAGGATGGAGGTGGCCTCGTCCCTAGGGCTGAGGTTCTCTAGAGTCCCGACAAACCAGGACGTGATGGGAGGAATCCAGGCGGCGCGCGAGCTTCTGGAGTTCTGCTGGTTCGACGCATCCAAATGCGAGGAGGGGCTGAAATGCCTTCAGGCATACCGGAGGGAGTGGGACGACAGGCACGGGTGCTACAAGGACAGGCCTCTCCACGACTGGTCCAGCCACGGGGCGGACAGCTTCCGGACATTGGCGGCCGCGTGGAAAATGGGGCTCATCCGGGACGCAGGACTGGCGGGGACGCAGGGAAGCGTCTCCGAGACAGACCTCCATGTAACGGGAGGGATGCAGCCGCTATGGTGAAATTCGCACGGAGAAAGGGGACGACGGGAAGCGGCTGCTTCTGGACCGACCACGGCTTCGTCTACGACGCCATAGGAAGAGACGGGAAAGCCTTCGCCTCCCTTTACGGCGTGGAGCTGGGAAATGACGGGTGCTGGGTTCATCTGGCCATCCACGGGAAACCCTCTCCCCTTGAGTCCGCCTCCGCCATGCGAGAAGGGATGCGCCTTCTCCTGGAAAAATTTCCGATGATTCTTTGCCAGACGGACACCTCCTCCCGGATGCACCGCCTTCTCCTTGCCCTGGGATTCAGGGAGACAGGCAGGTATCTGGACACCGGATGCCAGGCGGACATGACGTTGCTGTGGCAAACATCGGATGCGTGCCCTATATTAAATCCGTTACCATTTTCAGAAAAATGCGATTCCTGAAAGAGAACATGGGAAGCCACAAGACACCGAAAGTCGCCTCTCCTGATCCGACGCCTACGGCCGTCACGGCAGACGGGCAGGAGGCAAGCGCCGCCGAGCAGACGGAGAGGCGGAGAATCCAGACGCAGTACGGACGTCAGAAGACGATTCTTGCGGGAGACCAGGAGCAGCCGCAGGGGGGGCGCACCCTCCTTGGAGGACAGTGATGGCGTCGGAAGCGGAATCCATCGTCAGGCGCTACAACGCCCTCAAGTCCGTGCGCGACGGCTACTGGAAGAGCCTATGGGACAGCGTCCGCCGGTATGTCATGCCGGACGAGAAGAGCGATCTTCCCGAGGGTGCGCAGACCAGATGCCGGATTTACGACACCACGGCCATCGAGGCGCGCGGGCGACTGGCCAGCGGCATGTATACCTGGATGGCCCCAGGCGACAGGAAGTGGTTCCGCCTTGTCCCCATGGACCGACGCCTGTCCGGGAATCCCAAAGTGGAGGCCTGGTTCAGGAGCGCGACGGAGCTTCTTTCCGAGGCCCTGGCGGACAGCAACTTCCCCGGCGAGCTTGTCAAGTCCTTAAACGACCTTGCCTGCGGAATCGACGCCGTCCTCTACTGCGAGGAGGACCCAAAGAGCAGGGGGCTTGTCTTCCGCTGCTATCCCGTCGAGTCCGTTTGCTGCCAGAGGGATTCCCGCGACAGGCTGGACACGGTCTTCCGGGAGTTCTCCATGACCAGCCGGCAGGCCGCGGAGTATTTCTCCGCCAGGGACGACAACCTTCCCTCCTCCATCCGGGAGGAGGCGGAATCCGACGACCGGTGCGACCGCCAGAACTGCATTCTCCACGCCGTGTTTCCCCGGCGCGTGCGGCAGGAAAAGGCCATCGGCCAGGAGCGGATGCCCTTCAAGTCCGTCTTCATCGACCTGAAGACCAGGACGGCGATCCGGGAAGGCGGCTACGAGGAGTTTCCGTACGCCGTATGCCGGTTCCGCAAGTCCGTGCGCGAATCCTACGGGAGAGGCCCCGGCATTGACGCCCTCCCGGACATCCGGATGCTCAACCGGATGCGGGAGGGATTCCTGCGGAACTGCGACTTCGCCGCCGACCCATCCTGGATGATTCCGGAGGGAAGCCTTGTCTCCCGTAACTTCAACCGCGCCCCCGGAGGGGTGATCTTCTACCGACCGGGGCTTTCCGGAGCCCGCCCGGAGCCCGTTCCCCGGGGGAACAACCCGTCCCTGGACTCCGAGCTCATCGAGATGGAGAGGCGGAGAATCCGCAACATGTTCTACTGGGACGTCTTCGACCCCCTGGGAGACCTTCGGAACATGACGGCCCAGGAGGCCACCATCCGCAACGAGAGCAAGCTCATCCCCTTCGGGCCCATCGCCTGCAACATCCACAACGACCTCCTCCAGCCCATGCTGGAGCGCGCATTTGGAATCCTGGCCAGAAGCGGAATGCTGGACGCCCCTCCTCCCGAGCTTCAGAACGGGGGAGGATACAAGGTGGAGTTCATGAGCCGGATCGCCCTTTCCATGAAGCGCCAGAGCGCCATGGGATGGATCCAGACCGAGGGCACCATCCAGGGCATCGCCGCTTCCCGCCCGGATGTCCTGGACAACTTCGACGCCGACCGCATCGTCCGGGACATTGCGGAGTCAAACGGGTGCGACGGCGCCTGGTTCCGCCGGACGGACGAGCGGGACCGCATCCGGGAGGACCGCCAGAAGGCCCTCATGGAGCAGCAGCAGCAGGAGCAGGCCAAGGCGGTGATGTCCTCCGCAGGGCAGCTTGGCAAGCGTCCGGAGGCGGGAAGCCCCATGCAGGGGCTTCTCTCCTCCCTTGCGTCCCAGGCGGGGGAGTGATCCATGGAGAGGGACGAGATGCTGGAGAAGTCCAGACTGGTGCGGGACGTCTTCCGTGGCGAGACCGGCAGAAAGGCCCTTTCCGCCATCGGGGAACTTTGCGGGAGCGGGGCGGACCTTTACGCCCAGGCGCCGACGGACAGGGATCTCGCCTATCTGTCCGGCCGTCTTTCCGCATACCTTGGAATTTGCAGGATGATCGAGGAGGCCGACAATGCCGACAAGGAAGAAGAAGCCTAGCCAGGACACGAGGATGGATGCTTCCCCTTCCCCTTTGCCGGATCTTCCTCCCTACGATCCGGAGAAGGGGGACTTGACGCCCGGATTCCGGGAGTGGTTCGAGGCCAATCCCAAGGCCGAATACAAAGAGGTGATGCAGAGGATTTTCAAGGAGCAGTACAATGGATGAAGGACAGAAAATGATTCTTGGAGGAGCCGAGGATTCCGGCGCCATTTCAGAGCCCAAGGCTTCCGGCGCCCCTCAGTCTGCCGGCGCGTCTCAGGCGTCAGGGGGCCAGAATCCCCCCGCCCTGGAGTATATGGCGGACAAGGACGGAAACCTCCCCGAAGGATGGAGGGGACGCCTTCCCGAGGCAATCCGGGACGCCAAGTGCCTGGACACCATGTCCAGCGTGCAGGCCCTGGCCACCTCCTACGTGAACGCCCAGCGGATGATCGGGGCCAACAAGATGGTGGTCCCCACGGAGAAGAGCAGCGCCGAGGAATGGGGGGCGGCCTATGACGCCATGGGGCGCCCGAAGGAGGCGAAGGACTACGATGTGCCTGATGGCTTCCAGTGGGACAGCGACGCCCAGCGGGACGCCGTCCTGAAGAGCTTCCACGACGCCGGGCTCAACAAGGCTCAGGGCGCCGCCATGCTGGGGGTCTACAGACAGGTCGTCTCCCAGGCGGGGGAGGAGCTGGAGAGGCGGAAGGCGGAGAGCGAGGGAATCCTCCGCCGGGAGTGGGGGCTTTCCTACGAGGCCAACATCGCCAAGGCGAACCGCGCCCTGTCCCAGCTGGGAATTCTGGAGCCCCTGCGCGGGAACCCCGTCCTCAACGACGCGGGATTCATCCGGGCCCTGGCCGACATCGGCGGGAGAACCGGGGAGACAAGCCTGGGAGGGCTGATCAACACGCCGTCCCAGACGGAGGGGAGACTTGACGCCATCCTGAACGACAGGAGCTCCCCCTACTACGACGCAAGCCATCCCCTCCACGGGAAGACCGTGGCGGAGGTGGCCCGCCTCATGTCCCAGATGGGATAGGCATTTCCGGCGCGCGGGGTTTTTCCGGCTCCATGTTCCTCCCCGCGCCGCCGGAATCTTTGAACATGGAGCCATGCGCGCCGTTCCGGGCAATCCCCGCGGGATCCGGGGCAGGCGCGCGCCAGCCGGGGCACGCCATCCCGGCGGCGATCCGCACGCGCGGGCAATCGCTTTCATCGACGAGCAAGCAAGCCAGAACAGGAGAAAGCGAAGATGCCCGAACTGAAAGCAATCTACGCGACTACCTACGCGAACAACGTGTATAACATGGCCC
Organism: uncultured Clostridia bacterium; assembly: GCA_945949735.1. Taxonomy (GTDB): domain Bacteria; phylum Bacillota; class Clostridia; order Oscillospirales; family Oscillospiraceae; genus Faecousia. Next base: position 23,125 of record CAMFFO010000009.1, read on the forward strand.
AGCAGCAGGGCAGCCTGCTCTATGGCCACGTGACCCACATCGACATGAAGGGGGAGAAGCGCACCATCGAGCGCGCCCACCCCACCAAGGCCGTCCGCTTCGAGGGGACCGCCGGGGACACTCCCAACATCCAGACCAAGTTCAGCCGCCGGATTCTCTACGCCCACCAGTACCACTGGGGCGAGATGCTGGACTGGACCGAGGAGCAGGGGATGAACCCCATCGTGGATCCCACCGGCCCCATCACCATGAACGGCGCCTACGCCATGGGGAGATGCCTGGACGAGATCATCATCTCCCGAGGCCTCAACGGGATTTCCTACGAGCTCACCGAGACCAGCGGAGTCGTCTCCGACGAGACCCCCGTGGAGCTTCCCGCCTCCCAGAAGGTTGCGGCAAGCTACAGGGACGCGGGAGAGTCTGGGACCGGGAACACCGGCCTCACCCTCTCCAAGCTCATCAAGGCCCGCTCCATCCTTGGCAAGTCCATGATTCCCATGAACATGCCCGGGCAGGAGGTGTGCTTCGCCGTATGCCAGAGCCAGCTGGACGACCTTCTCAAGTCGGACAAGGTCCAGTCCAGCGAATACAACACCATCCGCGCCCTGGTCACCGGGGAGATCGACACCTTCATGGGCTTCAAGTTCATCAAGATGGCCGAGGATCTCCTGCCCCTGGCCGAGGATGGCGCATCCGGCGTCCGCAGCTGCTTCGCCTGGCTCAGGAGCAACGTGGTCATGGCCGAGCCCCAGGCCGTCAGCACCACCATCAACACCCGGCCCGACAAGTGCAACGCCTGGCAGGTCTACTCCAAGCTCAAGGCGGGGTCCACCCGCTACGAGGACGGAGGCGTGGTGAAGATTCTGTGCGCCGAATAGCCGGAGGGGGAAGATGCGGAGCGTCACGTCTGTCTGCAACATGGCCCTGGGCTACCTGAACCATCCGCCATTGTCAAGTCTTGACGAGGAGGGGCGCCCTGAGGCGGAGCTCCTGCGCCGCATCTTCCCCGATGTCCGGGACAGAGTCCTGGGAGAGCATCCATGGAGTTTCGCCACCAGGCGTGAGAAACTTGCGGAGCTCTCCCAGGACTCACCATATCCTGACTGTTCCAAGGCATACGGCCTCCCCCATTCCTGCCTCCGCGTCCTGGACGTTGGCGACGGAAGCCGCTACATCAGGGAAGGAGGAAGGATCTACACTTCCCATCCCCGTCCGTCCATCGAGTATGTCAAGAGGGTGGAGGAGATGGACGACTGGCCTCCCAAGGTCATCTCCGCCCTGTGCTTCCTTCTCGCCTCGGAGATGGCCCTCCCGCTTTCCGGGGACGCCAATCTGTTCAATGCGATGTACAACCGCTTCCGCATGGAGATCGACTCCGCAAAGTCCGAGGACTACATCGAGAATTTCCACGCATCCCAGCCGGAGAGGACGCAGGGAAGCTTCCTCTCCTCCCGTTTCGGAGGAAACTGATGCCCGTCCATTCCATCGTGAACTCCTTCAATGCGGGAGAGCTTTCCCCACGTCTCCTCGCCAGGCCGGACCTTGACGCCTACCCAAGAGGATGCCGGACCATGGAGAACTTCCTTCCAACCCCGTACGGGAGCGCGGAGAGACGGCCGGGAACTGAACTTTTTGGATATAGCAGCTACGGATCCAGCGGGCGCCTTGTCAGCTTCGTCTTCAACGACGTCAACGCCTACATCCTTGTCTTCCGGTTCGACGGAGGCGTGTCCGTCCGGCGCTTCGCTGACACACCGGAGGACAGGACATACACCTATGCCTCCGTCCCCGGCGAATACGAGCCGGACCCGGGCGCCCCTGTCCCTGAGGAAGGAGAGGAGGACACCAGGGAAATGGTTCCCAAGAGATTCTTCTTTCCCCTTGCCGAGGACGAGTGGATCGATCCCTGGAAATTCCAGTTCGTCCAGTCCGCCGACGTGGTTTTCATCGTCCACCCGGACTATCCGCCGCACCGTCTGTCCCGCACGGGAAAGGACGTCTTCCAGATGGAGGAGATGCCATTCCGCTATCCTCCGTCCCTGGATATAGACACATCGGGCACGCGCCTCAAGTGCATAAACAAGCCAGGGACAGGAGGAGGAACGAGGCCGCCGGAGCCTGGAGAGACGGGGACCCTCTATGCGGACAAGGAGATTTTCAAGGAGTCCGACGTGGGAAAGAGATACCTCCTTACCTACAGGAACAGCACGAAGGGAACTCTGACCATCGCCAAGACAGCCGCAGGCGACACGGGCGGATTCGAGAAGAGGCTCTCCTGGACAAGGGTGAAAGGGGCGTATACCGTCACCAGCCACGGCACATGGACGGGAACCCTTTCCGTACAGAGAAAATACAGCGACACGCAGCCGACCTCCTACGAAGGAGCGGAGACCATCGCCGTCTATTCCAGCGAGAACGACTTCAATGTCTCCCTTTCCGGGGACGAGCCGGAGGATGACGCCTGGTATTCCGTCTATTGGAGCGGAAGCCTTGCCAAGACGGAAAGCACCCTCAACTTCATGAACCCCGGCTTCTCCATGACCGGCGTGGTCCGGGCGACATCCTTCACGGACGCAAAGCAAATGGACTGCGTCTGCGAGAAACGCCTATACTCCTACGGCTACGCATCATCCTGGAGAGAGGGGGCGTTCTCCCCGGAAAAGGGATACCCCCAGGCCGTGGCCATCTACCAGGAGAGGCTTTTCCTTGGCGGAACGTCCGCCCACAGAAACCGGATCTGGGGAAGCCGGACGAACGACTGGAACAATTTCGAGGTGGTAGGCCAGGAGGACGACAGCGCCCTGGATCTCACCATGTGCTCCCCCACCGTCTCCAGGATCTGCTGGATGCAGGACAAGGACGCCCTCATCGTGGGCACCACGGAGGACGAGTGGGCCGTCTCCTCCAGCAACGGACAGAACGCCCTCTCCGCCTCAAATCTCCGAATCCGCCGGAACTCCGCCTTCGGCAGCTGCTTCCCCGCCTTGTCCATCATGGCCCAGGACATCCTGGTATTCGTCCAGAAGGACAGGAAGAAGGTCAGGAGCCTCTTCTACTCCTGGGAGCAGGACGCCTTCAAGAGCGAGGAGATGACCCTTCTCGCGGAGCATGTCTGCCGGGCAGGCGTCAGGGAGATCCACCTCCAGAAGTCCCCGGAGACGGTCCTCTGGGCCGTCCTCATGGACGGATCCGTGGCATCGGCCACCATCGACACGTCCCAGAACGTCACCGCCTGGGCTCGCTTTTCCACTTCATCCCGCGGAAAGGGCGTTGTCTCCATGTGCATTCTACCGGGGGCGGACGGGGAGGACAGGGTCTATATGCTGGTCCAGAGGAACAAACTCGTTTCCAAGATAGACGGAAACCAGGAGCAGCCATGTTTCTCCCTTGAGAGAATGTTCCCGAGGAAAGGATGGAGCGCCCTGGACACACCCATGCTGGACATGGCCATCCGAATCGAGGCGCATGGAGACGCCGAACCATACTGGGGAAGGACCCATGGATCCTCAGACTGCCCGATATCCAACATCGCGAGAATCAACCCCACGGGGAATAATGCTCTTTCCGTAAAATTCCCTTCGATAACCGTTCCCGCGCCTTCCCTAGTCCTTCTCACGGACGACGGGGAGTGCTTTCCCGTCTCCCTGGATTCCATCGATGCCCAAAGTCACACTTTCACCCTGCCCAAGGAGATTTCCGGGGGATGGATAGGCTGCCTGTACACCTCAGAGCTCTCCCCCATGCCGGCGGAATACGGGATGCAGGACGGGCACTCCATGCTCCGGAAGAAGACGGTCCACCGCGTCCTTGTGGATGTCTACGACTCCATGGGAGGGGAGGTGCAGGTGAATGGCGGACCCGTCTCCCGCATCTGTCCCAGAAATTCCGGAGATTCCTGGGACGCTCCTGTTCCCCAGGGAAGCATCGAGGTGTCCGCGCCATTCTCGGGGCACGAGAGGAGAGTGGAGACCGTGGTCAGGCAGAGGGAGCCATGGCCCCTCAACGTTTCGGCGATTGCCCAGATAATGCAATGAAGACGAGATTCCTTTTTCCAAACGAGACCGAGAAAGTCATCGACTGGCTCATGGCGTGGAGAGGGCACCCCATGGAGGCCAGGGACGCGGAGCGCCTTTTCGTCCCCAGGGACTGGACGATCGGGGTCTTCTCCGAAGACGGCCGCCTCCTGGCCGGCGGCGCCATCTATCCTTCCATCCAGGGAGACATCGGCTTCATGGGAAAAGTGATCGCCAGCCCGGAAGGGAAGCGCATGGAGAACGCGGCGGCCCTGAGGGTCCTCGTGCGAGAGATGAAGAAAGAGCTGGCCAAAACCGGGGCGAAGGTCGCCATTTCCATCTATGACGAGGAGCCATTGGCCAGGATCGCCGCCCAAGGCGTTCCCGCCACTCCCGTTTTCCTTGTCTATTCGCCAACGGAGGAATAGAGATGGCCGTACCAACGATGCTTATTGCCACCGCAGTTTCGGCGGCCGCAGCCACCTATGGGGCTGTGGACTCCCACCAGCAGCAGAAGGCAAACGCGAAATACAACGCGAAAGTGGCGGAAGCCAACGCCAAGGCCGCGGAATTGCAGGGGAGGTCAGAGGAGGAGCAGGCGGCGGAGAACGCCCGTCGCCAGCAGATCGAGAAGCGAAGGGCCCTTTCCGCCATGCGGGCGCAATACGGAGCCTCCGGGGCCGCCCTTTCCAGCGGGAGCCCCCTGGCCCAGTTGGGGCAGGCCGCGTCGGACATGACCCTTGCCTCCAACGACACCCTTCGCGCCGGCGTCATCGGGCGCTCCTCCGCCATGACCCAGGCGTCCCTGTTCAGAGCCCAGGGGCAGATGGCCAAGATGTCCGCTCCCAGCACGGCGTCCCTTGCGGGGAACATCACGGGAATCTGGGCAAACGCCACGGCGAATGCAGCTATGGCATACTCCGTGATGAATCCCTCCGAAAACTCTCCGAAAACACCACCAAAAAAATAACGGCGGACCATCCGGATCCGGCGGAAAAAGAGGCAAACCATGCCAGTGATACCGAAGACACAACTGACGATGGCGTCCGGAGCCGTGCCGAGATACGGAACCCAGCAGATGCTCCCGAAGGACTTCAACGTGGGAAATTCCCTGGGAGCCGGAATCGCCAAGGGGATCGGAAGCATAGCGGACGCCGTCGCCTCCATTGCGACCATGAAGGGGAAGGAGGAGAGGCTCAAGAAGGAGGCGGACGAGAAGCTCGCCCAGGCCAACGAGGAGTTCACCCTGCGGGAGATGATGCTGGACGCCAACGCCAGGTTCCAGGCCAGCTTCGAGGACATGAAGAGAAACCCCGGCTCCTACGAGGAGTTCCGGGAGATTGCGGACGACGCCGTGGGCACCGTCCGCATTGCCAACGACGAGAGGTACCAGGGGCTTTCCGAACTTGGCAAACGGAAATACGACCTTTTCCAGAAGGAGGCGGAGCTGGGATTCTACCAGAAGGCGGAGAATCTCCAATACCAGGCGACGGTGAGCCACATGCTGGAGAAGACGAACCATCAGATCCAGGACGCCCTTTCCGGGGAAGAGCCGGACTTCATCCTGGCCAGGGACACCGTGAATTTCCAGCTGGAGAACGGGCTTGTCACGGACATCGGCGCCGAGGAGATGCTCAAGAAGATCGGCGTCCAGGAACAGGTCCACGCCGCCTCCCTGGAAATGCAGGAGAACCCGAAGGCGTTCCTGGCCAATGTTGCCGGAGGAAAGTTCGGCGAACTCCCAGGGAAGGAGAGGGCGTCCCTTTGCCGCGACGCCCAGGGGATTCTCAACGCTGGAGAGACGCGCCTCATGGATTCCCTCTCTGTCCGCATGGCGGAAGGGGCGGAAATCTCCCAGGAGGAGCTTTCCGCCCTTCATGAAACGGGGACCATAGGGGACAGGAACTATTCCAAGCTTCTTTCCATGGTGAAGGAGGACGCCGAGAGGAAGGAAAGCGCATACAGGAAGGCCTCCGAGAACGAGAGGAAGCAGGCGGAGGAGAGAAAGGCAATGGAGGACAGGGTTGCCGTTTCCGAAGCCAGGCGAAAGGTCTACGCCATGAGATGGGATGAGGATCCCATCGAGCGGGGAAGGCAGTACAACGACATTTGCGCCGACATCATGGAGCGCTTCTGGGTGAAGGATCGCCAGGCATGCAGCGACCTTCTCGCCTACCTGAAGCAGACGGCCTATCCGGAGAAGGCGGCCAATCCCATGCTGGTCAGGCAATACGAGCAGGAATTCGGAGAAGGGCCGGACGCATCCCTCCTCTCTGTGGCGGATCCGGAGAGGGACGGCAAGTGGTGGAGAGACAGCCGGGGGAACGAGGACGAGGTGACTCAACAGACCGGCGCCTTCTTCGACATGGCGATGCGGAAATACATCGACATGAACCCGGAGGCAACCATCGACGACCTTCGCAGTTACTCCGTCTCCCTGGGAAAGAGAATCAACGCGTGGACCATTGACAACTACATGGCCAAGCTGGCAGAGGCGTCCGCAAAGGCCAATGCGAAGAGCATCCCGGTGGAACTCCGGAAATACGACGACAAGGAAGGGAACAGATGGATTTTTCAGGACGGAGCATGGGGAGTGATGAAATGAAGGGCGCAGCCTTCGAACTTGGCGTCTTCGACGACGACGGTACCCGTCTGGACAGAAGCCAGTGGGACGGCAAGCCCCAGGAGTGGATCGACTCCCATTCCCGCCTTGTGAGATACGGAGAGCAGGAGATTCCGCAAGGCGGACGCCTGACTCCCGACGGAAGGCTCGTCCCATGGGACGACTGGAACTCCATGTTTCCCAGCAGAGAGTTTCAGAAAGAGGAGAAGACAGCGGAGGAGGATCCGCTTCCTCAATCCCTTGGCTACCGGATGCGCAACGACGTGCTATTCATGCTGGCCAATGGAGACGAGTTCGCCTTCGCTCCGGAAGAGCAGAGGGATGGCCTGAAAAACTGGTGCATCCAGAGGGCGAAGCTTGACGGGGAGGACTACGAGACGGTCAGGGACCGGCTCTATTATTCCGTCTATCTTTCCAACGTCGCCCTGAAGAACGCCAGGCTTTCCACCATCTACAACATCGCCGACACCTATGCCGTGGAGAAGATGAAGGAAGGCAAGGGGAAGAACGCGGCCGAGGCATGGCGTGCCTTCACGGACAAGTTCAGGATCCACAAGCAGGGAGAAGGAGGATGGGCTAGCGCGGCGAAGGCGTCTGGCACCCAGGCGCTAGGCCATGTCCTCAATGCGGGAACTGCCGTGCTGGAAGGCGCCTACATGGCGGGAAACGCCGTTGGCGCCGTGGACGACGAAACCCTGGAGGCATTCCGCCAGTACACGGGGGACGCCCTCGGCTATCTCAGGGAGAAGGACATGGAGTACCAGCAGGGGGCCATTTCCGACCCAGACTTCTGGAAGAGCCTATGGCGGCCTTCCTCTCTGAACGACCTGGCCAAGTTCCTGGCCATCCAGACCCCGAGGCAGATCCTGCAGGTCGCCGAGGCGGCATACATGGGGCCCCTTGCCTCCGCATCATTCGTGGGGCTGGAAAGCGGATACGGCAAGCTGGCGCAGCTGAGGGAGGAAAACCCGGAGATGTCGGAAGAGCAACGGGCGGTCAATGCCCTGGCCACGGGAGTCATCAATTCCGGCGCACAATGGCTCCTGGCCGGCATCGCCGCTGGAAAGCTGTTCAAATACAATCCGAAGATCGCAAACCCTTACCTTCAGGTGGCCGCATATCTTGCAAAATCCGCCGCTTCAGAGGCTGGCCAGGAGGCTGCGGAACAGGCGACGGAGAACCTGGTGGACATCTACACGGGGGCAAGGGGGGATATTTCCCAATGGACGAGGAAGGACTATCTGGAGAATATCTCCGACGGCGTTGCCCTTTCCGCCATCGCCGGAGGCTTCTTGGGGACCATGGGATCGGCCGTCAGGATGCCAGGGCATAGATCCGCCCTGTACACCGTATTCACGGAACAGCGCATCGCGAATGACACCATCGCCGACGCCCAGAGAATCCATGCGGATCTCCATGGACGGGACAGGCTAACCCCCGCCCAGGCCAACCTGCTGAACGCGGCCTCGGACGTCCTCTCCAGGACATACGCGGACAATTGGCAAGAGACTTTCTTCCTGAGAAAGCTGGCCCTGGAGAACGCAAAGGCGCAATACAACGAATCCCTGACCCGCGCCGTGGATCTTGCCTCTTATCTGGATCCCGACTATCACCTGGAGGCGGAGCCTCCCGCCTATGCAGGCCTTACGGACGAGGGTGCGAAGGCGAGGGCAAGATACGAGGCGCATGCGGCCGCCATCGATTTCGCATTGGCGAAGAAGGCGCCCCATGACCCTGCGGATACCTTCGAGGCCGTGAAACAAGTCTTCCAGGATGTGCGAATCGAAGGGTCATCCGTCTCCTGCGACTCTGGCTCCACCTGGGAACGGCTCCCCCCGGAAGTCAAGGCCATCGCCTCTCTCCAGGGGTTCGGCCCTGGAAACCTGCCGCGTTTCGTAAAGTCGCGGGACGGCGGATCCCTATGGCTCAACGCCGACAGCGTCACCCCTTCCGAGGCGCGGATGATCTGTCTCCAATACATGGCGGAGAAGGGATTCAGAAACCTGTTCGGGAATCGGTTCGACGAGGTCATGGAATCCGTCTACTCCTCCATATCCCGAACGGAGGAGGCTGGCCAGCTCGTCCAGGAGATCCTGGGAAGGGATCCCGGAGAAGACTTGGGGGCGGTGCCCAAGGAGGTCAAGTCCCTGGTTGCCCAGGAGTTTCTGGCCAGGCGCGCGGCCGACGGCCTGGAGAAGCTTCCGGGAATCGTCTCCCGGGGCGTCCAGGCCATGCGCCAGCTCATCCTGGGCGCAAAGGCATTTGCCTCCGCCGGCATCTCCGACAAGGACATTCTCACCCTGGTATCCCGCTCCTTGGATGCCGCCAAGGGAGGCAAGGGGAACCCCGTGGAGCTCAAGGCAGGACAGGCGAAGGAGGCCTGGGACGCCGTGGAGACCGTGGCCAACGGCATCGGCCTGGAATTCACCCTGGCCACCGACCAGGAATGGAAGGCGGAGATGAAGAAGGCGGCAGAGGCAAAGGGAATCCCCCTGGCGGAGTTCGAGAGAAAGTACAGGGTCAACGGATGGTACGCCGACGGGGACCGTGTGATGATCGCCCCCGGCGTCTCCCCCAGGTTCGCCTTCGCCCACGAGATGGGGCACTGGCTCAGGAAGAGCCACGCCGACGTGTGGAATGCATTGGCCAGCCTTGCCAATGAGGCGCTGACAGAGACCGGGAAGGCCGGGATGGAGGCGGAGGAAAGGCGCTATCAAGGAATCCAGGCCGACGTGGCCGAGGAGTTCCTCTGCGACCGCATCGCCGAGGCCATGGAGAACCCCGCCCTGGTCCGCTCCTTCGTCCGAACCCTGGAGGCCAGGAAGGCGGGACTGGGGAAGCGCGTCCTCTACGCCATCCGGGACTTCCTGGAATATGTCCTGGACTTCTTCTCAGGCAACGCCAGGAAGAACCCCAGCTTCCGGAACATCGACGCCTTCTCCCGGGAGGTGGGGCGAACCCTGGCGGGATTGAAGGCAGGGGAAGGGATGGAAACAGCGGTTTTTGATGCAAACGGAAAGTCCGCATATTCCATCGTGACAAGGCCGGACGGAAGCAAATATGTGAAGCTGGATGTCGACCAGGATTTGTTCGATGGGCTTTCCCCTATGGAATGCCTCAAACAGGCGAGAAAGGTTATCCTGAATAAGTTCAGAGGAAAGGTGATTGGCGAAAAGCCAAACAATGCGTATGTGGACAACAAAGCAGCTGGAGAATACGCCTATCCCGCAAAGAAATATGACAAGAAGAATCCCAAGGATCTGGAATTGGCGGAGGCCAAAGGTCGCGCGTCAACAGAACTGGATTCGCTCATGGAGGCCGCTGTTTTCCTTGAACATAAGAATGATGACGGACGACACGAAAATGCAATCGGAGGATGGAACTACTACAGAGTGGAGTTTGAAGGCCCCTATGGTAGAGTTTTCGAGGGGGTTATCAATGTCAAGATAGGAGAGGATGGTAGAAGAATCTTCCACGATTTCAATAAAATAAAAGAGACCACTGCCAGTGGGTATAAGCGGTCAAGCCGCATCCTTAGCAGTGATCTCAAGGATACTATATCCCCGGAAGAGAAATTTTCCATCACGTCCGTGGCGGAAAGGCGGAAAGATCTGATTGCGCTGCACAATCTCTCGGAGGAGAAGCTCGTCTCCGCGGGAGAGCTTGGCGGCTTCCCCATGCCGTCCATCGCCGTGGTGAAGGACTCCATGGATCATTCGGGGTACGGTCCCATCTCCCTCCTCTTCCCCTCCTCCTCCATCGACCCGAAGAGAAACAAGGCAAACCGCATCTACTCCGGCGACGCCTGGACGCCCACCTTCCCGAGAATCGAATACGAGGCGAGCGAGGAGACAGAGGAGCGGATAGGCGCCAGATACAGGGATCTGAAAGCCAGATTCGGCGATGAAAATTCCAGACCCCTCTATGACTACTATTCGGATCTGCAGGACCGTCTAAACCATCTGGGAGGCGTGGAGGGCATCCTGGAAAAGGAGATGCGAAACACCGGCATGATGAAGCTGTTCCTCCTGGACCAGGGGCTGGAGGTTCCCGCCCCCGTGGAGGAGGTCAGGACGGTGAGGCCGTACACGGAGGAGACCCTGGGGCTTTTCGACGACATCGTCTCCATGCTCGGCCGGGATTTCTTCCGGTGGGACGAGGAGCATTCCAGCTTCAGGGAATGGAAGGAATCCCACCTGGAGGAATTCAATAAGGCGTATGCCGAGGCCCGGGAGCGTCATCCCCGCGCCATGAATCGTCCGCTAGCGAGTATGGCCTTCAATGTCGCCTCATACGTCAAGAACGGGCCTGAGATGACAAATAGGACCGTGGACATAATGAAGACGGGCGAAGCAATCCGTAAGGCAACGGACGGCGGGAAGTACCGGAAATGGCTTTCCGATCTGTTCGCCGGGGCCGAGAAATCCCGCGGGATCCGCAACGGCAGGGACACTTTCACCCCTTCCGGCACCCGGAGAAGTTTCTCCGCGACCCACGACCCAGTTACCCTGGCCAACGCCGTGCGCGCCATGCTCATGGAGAAGGAGAAGGGCGGGATACTGGGAACCAATCCCTACGCGGCCGCCACAGAAATGTACAAGTCCCTGAATGACGTGATCAAGGACGAGGGAAGGCTCCAGAGAATGGACGACTCCAAGCTCTCGGAGATCCAGGAGAAGAAGGACGCGGCCTGTGGCGTCATCCAGGAGATTGCCAATGTCCTTGTCTCAAGAAGGGGGGTGAAGGGCTATGGGAACCCGCTCTTAGTCTATGCCGATGCCCGCGAAGCCATGCTGGATGCCTATGCAAAAGGGAAAGGGAATCCCGAAAAGGTTCTCGGTGAGATGAACCGGGAAGGATTCTACCAGGCGACAAAGGAGGAGATCCAGAGGTTCTGCCAGGCCATGAAGGAGCTGCGGAACCTTCCCACGAAGTATCTCGAGGCGAAGCCCGCCCGGGCCGTCGCCTTTGACGAAGTCGCCGCCGCCATCGTCCCCGAGGACATTTCCCGGGAGGCCATGGATGTCCTGCGCAGGAACCGGGTGAAGGCCTACACCTACAAGCCAGGGGACAAGGAAGACCGCATCCGGGCCGTGAACCAGGCCGCCGACGAAAGCCAGGGCACGAGATTCCTCATTTCTGAAAATCACGCATACAACGCCCTTCGTGACATTGCCGAGGGGAAAGAATACGGCATCCTTCACAATGCCAAATACGGGGAAATCCGGTATCCTCTGGGAAGAATGGGAAAGCATGGAATGGGATTCCTTCACATTGTGGAATCCAGGATGCGGAAGGATCACGCCAGCCTACAGGAAGCGCTGGACATTGCCATAAAGGTCGGAATCGCCGCAGAAATCGGAGAGGAGGTGGAGGCAAGATTAAATACCCGCCACTTCCAATACGAGAATGTCAAGGCAATTATCGCTCTTGAAAGTCTAGAAGAAAATGGTCAAACCAGGATAAATAGAGTAATCACAGGATATGAAATAGTGACGGATGGTCAATCCGGTGCTGT
>CAMFFO010000010.1 GCA_945949735.1 uncultured Clostridia bacterium
TGGCACAAAATCTCTCGCTGAGCTTCCTTGCCGAATTATGCGGTGTAGCCTTAAACAAAAGTTCACCAATTTTTTCGTTCTGCTACTTTACAGCGGAGAAAATATGGGATATAATATCTATATTCTTTCACCAAGGAGGTACAGACCGTGACGGATAAGGATACACAAAAATTCACAGTGCCCAGCGACGACAAGGAAAATATGCGCCGCATTCTCCGGAGCGTGTTTGACGCCTTGACAGAGAAGGGCTATAACCCGATCAATCAGATTGTTGGATATCTTCTGACAGAGGACCCGACCTACATCACAAACTTCAACAACGCCCGCAGCATGATCTGCAAAATTGACCGGGATGAGCTGATGCAGGTTCTCGTCCGCGAGTATCTGTTCGACAAAAAATAACCCTCAGCCAAGAGGCTTTTGCCACGGCAAAGGCCTCTTGTTTTGTACCTTCTCAACTTCATACTCCCCTCCGTCTTACTGACTAATCTAAGGCAACACCGCACAATGGGGACTGCGGGCTTCGGCGGATCTTTTGCCCCAATCGTGCAGTATAAAAAATGGGAAATACATCCAGTATTCCCGCATTTTTCATACTTTCGCTTGGGTCAAAATCTCTCGCCGAATCTCCTTGTCCCATTATGCGGTGCTGCCCTGAGTATTTGGGCATAATGTTATGTTAATCCCCGGTCGTTTCGGTGAAAACTAACAAAAACTTGACTTTTAGATGACAATATGTTACAATCCGATTACATTTTCCAGGAGGTTCCTATTATGGCTGAAGATAAAGCAGTTTTGATGTACAAGGGCCGTCCTCTGATGCGGAAGGACAACCTTATCTATTATGGATCCATGGCTGACAGCCACATTGTTATGCTCCAGGTTCTGGAAACAAAAAAGGTCAACGATCTGGACATTGCCACCCGGGTTTCCGTTCAGCTTCAGCTGACGGATCCTGCCGCCAGAAGCCGGGACCGCATCGTGAAAAAAAGCGAGAAAGACGGCCTCTACACCGCCCTGGATGTGGGCTGTGTCTGGCTGGAGCGGGCCCTGGCGGGCAAATAGAATTCCTAAGCCTCTTTATGGAGGCTGACCCAGAAATGTAAGACGGAGGAACTGTATGAACCATCTGAAACGACACATTTGTATAATGCTTACCATAGTGCTTCTGTGCGGCAGCCTGTGCCTGAACGCTTCCGCCGCGGGAACGCAAATGTACGGCATTGGCTTTGTAAATTCCACTTCCCTGCGCCTGCGCAGCGAACCCAGCACCTCTTCCTCGATTCTGGCCGTTGCTTCCGCCAATGAATGCGTGGTGGTCATCGGTCAGAGTGGGGACTGGTATCGTGTCAACTATAATTTGCAGGAAGGGTATATGCACAAATCCTACCTGGATGTCCTGACCCGTGAAAACGCGGAGCTGGGCTACTGCGTGGTTACCGGCTCCGGCGTAAACCTTCGCAGCGGCCCCGGCACGGGCTATCGTGTTGTAAGTACCGCCGCCAAGGGCGCGAAGTGCTACATCATCGGACTGAACGATGGTTGGTATAAGGTCATTTACGGCTCCAATATCTGCTATATCCGCAGCGATTATCTGGAGCTTACAGAGATTCCCTATGAGAATCAGGCGTCTCCCAACGCTCCGAAATTCTTCCGCCGGGGCAAATCCACCGGCATTGCTCCCAGCGCATCCGCGCTTTCCGCCACCTCTGACACGGTTGCTCAGGATTCCTACGGCTCTTCCCTCACCGGACAAGCCATTGTCGCGGAAGCACAGAAGTATCTCGGCGCCCCCTATGTATACGGCGGTGCCTCCCCTGCCGGCTTTGACTGTTCGGGTCTTGTGTATTATGTTCTGAAAACCCTGGGCTACTCCCCGAACCGTACACCTGAGGCCCAGTATGCCCAAGGTACATACGTCAGCAAAGCAAACCTACTCCCCGGAGATATTGTATTCTTCTCCGGAAACGGCAGCACCATTACCCATGTTGGCATCTATGCCGGAAATGGACAGTTTATCCATTCTCCCAATTCCCGTTCTACGGTTTCCTATGCCAGTCTGACCAGCGGATATTGGTCGGAGCACTACTACGGTGCCCGTCGGGTCATCTGATCCAGTTAAAAGAGCTGCTTCCCATTCCTCTGCGGAACCGGGAAGCAGCTTTTGCATTTGGGGTACTATGATCAACCTACGCCGGCGTATATATTTCCTCTCAGTTAAGGAACACCTTCTCGACCCGCATAACCGAAAAGCTGCCTTCTCCGCTATCAAGCGGTCGAAGGCAGTTTTCTTCCGGAACCTGACTAAGATCAGATCGCCAGAGCGGCGTGATGCCCCTGGTAGATGGCATTCGTAATATTGGCAACCCGGGCGCAGTCGCCGATTTCCCTTACGAAGGGTGCGCCGAACCGGAGCGCGTCCACCTGAGCCCGGTTGGAACGCTGCCCCACAGCACAGATCACCGTCTGCCCCGGGATCAGGATCTCCTCCCCTTCGGAATTGCGGCAGACAAGACCTTCGCCGGTAACCCGAAGTCCCTGGCAGCTCGTATGGACAGTGGTGTATTGTTCCACCTGCTTCATCAGGATGGGTCGGTGGCGGATATTGCAGTCCACTGCCAAGGACTCCCGCATTTCTACCAGATGAACCTGCTTCCCTTCCATGCCCAGATGTACGGCGCATTCGCAGCCCGCCAGGCCTCCGCCCAGAACTACCACCTGATCCTTCACTCGATCCTTTTCCAGGTAATAATTGTTGACGATTACCACATTATCCCCGTCCATCCCGGGCAGCGGAGGCACAATGGGTGAAGAGCCCACGGCGATGATCAACGCCTCCGGCTGTTCCCTGTCCAGGATCTCCGGCGTCAGGGCAGTGTTCAGACGAATGGCAACCTGCTCCCGCTCCAGCATCCTGGCCATGGAGAGGCTGAGCTGATACATTTCGTATTTAAACGGAATGGCCTGCTCACTTTTCAGAATACCCCCCAGCGCATCGCTCTTTTCAAACAGTGTTACCTTATGGCCCCGTCTGGCAGCAGTCAGAGCAGCCTGCATCCCGGCGACGCCGCCGCCCGCAACAAAGACCTTACGGCTTTTTGCGGCGGGAGTCACATCCAGTCCCTCGCATTCCCTGCCGATCAGAGGATTCACGGTACACCTTCTGGTTCCGGTAGAAGGCCGCTCGGCCATACAGGTAAAGCAGCGCAGACACCGGACAATCTCATCCTCCCGATTGGACATGACCTTTGCGGGAAGCTCCGGGTCTGCAAGGATTGCGCGGCCCATCTCCACCACGTCCGCCTTTCCGGAGGCAATGATCTCCTCCATCTGAGCGGGGTCATTCAGTCCGCCAATGGTTGCCACCGGAACCTTGACATGTTTTTTGATCTCAGCTGCAAGGTACACATTGCAGCCATGCGCACTGAACATAGAGGGGTGGGTATTGAAGAATCCGAACTGGTAGCTCCCCGCGGAGACATGGATCAGATCCACCAGATCCTCTAGCGCCTTGGCGATTTCCACACCGCCCTGGAGATCATAGCCGCCCTCAAAAAGCTCGCTGCCGCTCATCCGCAGCTCAATGGGGAATCCGGGTCCTACCGCTTTACGGACACTAGTGAGCACCTGACGGGCAAAACGCAGCCGGTTTTCAAAAGAGCCCCCGTACTGATCCGTTCGATGATTGAACGCGGGAGAGAGGAACTGATTGATCAGCCATCCATGCCCCGCGTGAACCATGACCATCTGGAATCCGGCTCGCTTGGCCAGCGCAGCCGTCTCTGCGTAGGCATTTACGATTTCATCAATCTGTTCTTGGGTCAGGGCTTTGACGCGGATGCCGTCAGGACGAACCCAGTCGCTGGGCCCATACTGACTGAGCCCTTTCTTCTTATCCTTGTCCACAAGGTAGGTTCCGGCGTACTGGCCAGAGTGGCTCAGCTCCACGCTGGGAACAGCGCCCTGCCGGGAGATCGCGTCAGCCACCCATGTCCAGCTCGCCAGGCACCCGGGCGTTTTCAAATCCAGGTGGAACATATGGGATGCGTCCGTAGCAGGATGAACCACCAGTTCGCTGGCAGTTACTGCGGCGGCGCCTCCCTTTGCCCGCAGCTCATAGAAAGCCGGTGTCCGTGGACCGACACAGCAATCAGCGGTGATATCCGTTCCGCCGATGGGTGCGGCAAACATCCGGTTCCGGAAGGTGACCCTGCCCAACGTGATGGGGGCACACAAATGAGGATACTTGGGGATCATGTTTCTGCCTCCTGACCAAAGATATACAGCATCCTCCAAAAACCATTTTGATGTTTTGGCTGAGAGATTTTGCTTCCTCAAGCGTTTCTAAAGGGCCGGAATACTATGTGTATTGCGGGCTTTTTAAAATGCATTGATGAAGTCAAAGATCCGTCCCAAACCCAAAAGAGTAAATCTTAGAGGTTCCTATAAAATTATCTAACCACATTTTTCAGAGCTTGTCAACCGTCGATGCTTCCGCTTTTTACATTTTAGGATATTTTCCCCGTTCCAGCAATTGGTAAGACAGAAGAAGATACAGCCTGAGGTCCGGATCATCCAGATTCAGCCGGGTCAGCTCCTGAATCTTTCCCAGCCGGTAGGTCAACGTTGTCCTGTGGATGATCAGTGCGGCAGCCGTCATGGGAATGCTTCTTTCACATTCCAGATATGTACGCAAAGTGTCATAGTACTGGGTGCCTGAGGCGGCGTCATGCTCCAGCAGCTGATGCAGAACCGGATGGGCCACCATCTGGGCAGGGAGCTTGACACAGGCGCTCTGGCGGATATAGGAAAGCGCACAGGACGCAAATGTTACCAGCCAATCGCTGCTGTCCGTCTTAGTGATGTAGTCCATGGCAATATCCGCCTGCAGGAACCCATGGTACAGCGCCCGGATCCCCTTGACAGGGTTGGAGATCCCGGCGTACATACAGCTGTCGCGGATCAGCGGAGCCAACTGCAGCCGCAGATTACCCGCGTCCATCTTTGACTGCGTCATGTTCACCACGACGCATACCTGCTGCTGGTGCGGAAAGGAAACGCAGCCACTCAGCATAGAAGCCAGGCGGCTGTTGAGCACGTTGTCCACCCGCACGGTATTTCCCATATTCTGATTCTGCAGCTTCAGGCAGAGAAACTGATCCGTGGAATCCCAGTCCAGAATTCCCAGAATCGTCTGCAGATCCCGTTCGTCTGCCTCCCCTGTGGTCATGATCTCAATAAAGGTTTCCTCAAAATTGTGATTGCCGCTCTGCATACCCATTTCCTGCCCGCGCATCCAGGCGATCACAAACTGAGCAAGATACTCCGCTGTGCGGAAATGCCCTGGCTGCAGGGGTGTTCCCACCTCGTTCACCAGCATCCGGCCTAAGTACCGCTCTCCGTCCCACAGGTTCACGAACAGGCTTCGCATGGTGTGCGGATACTGATCAACTCCCCAAATGCTGGCTTGATGCAGGGATAGCGTCTTTCTGTAACTGTCGTCGAATTTAAACTCATTGATCAACCACAGAGGAATGTACATCTTTTTGGATTTTTCATTGTACTCAAATTCCAGCATCCCATCCACATGGCTGGACTCAGCAAGCACGGCGAACAGATTGTCATGGATATAGACAGGATTCCCCAGGAACCTGCTCCCCACGCGGCAAAGCTGAACAAGACTTCCCCCGCTGCTGATGACGTTGCTCAGATCCCTTTCAAAATCCCGGTAGCGCTGAAATACGGTAATGAGCAGGTTCAGGGTTTTTGCAAAGGGGCAGTGAATATTCCGAATATGCGGAGCTGCTCCCCTCAGGCTTCCAGTGGTGGCATAGCAATACTTGTCCGCCGGAAAACCCGTCTCCTCCCCCTCCGGAATCAGATACAGCGTATCCATTTCCAGATCCTTCTGCCCACAGTAGAGCAGGCAGCCCGACAGGGATGGCTGCTCCCCCGGCAGATAGGCGGAATAATCCCAGAGAAGCTCATCCATCTCGTCGGTGATCATCTGCAAATTCAGCTTCACGGACAGTTCCTGCCCTGTTCCAAAGCCAGGCATGGCGCTCCCTCCCGGAATAATTCATTTCTCCTCCATTATATCCTCATTTTTAAGGAATGACAATAGGCAATTTCAGAAGAAAGAAGGAATTTAGAGTAAAAAATAAGTTCTATTTGACAACCAATTTTCTCCATGATATGCTTAATTTATAAATTTTGCACAAAGTATTTTGCATCAGTGCATTTTTCAAAAAGTTTATTTCCTCAAATTTGCGAATCCTTCCAACCGGATAATATAAGGCAGCGCCGCATAATGGGGTAAGAGATTTGCCAAAGCCCGCAGTCGGATTTGCCCTATCTTTCCACACTGCGAAGGGCGTTATAGAAAGCATGATTATGGATGAGTATCTTCTGAATGTACCGGAGTATCTTGCGCGCATCGGCATCCGGGAACCTGTCTGCGCGGACGAGGCTTCCCTGATCCGGCTGACACGGGCCCATCTGGAGGCGGTTCCTTTTGAAAATCTCGAGATCTGCTGCCAACGCCGGGAACCCTCCCTGGAGCCCCGGGACCTCTATATGAAAATTGTCGTTGGCCGCCGCGGAGGGTATTGCTTCGAACTGAACAAGCTGTTTTTCCTTCTCCTGAAGGAGCTGGGCTTCCAATGCCGCAGCATCCCCGCCAGGGTCGTTCATCACCGCACGGAACCTCGACCCATATCGCACCGGGCAATCCTGGTGGCCCTGGGGGACGAGACATGGCTTTGCGATGTTGGTTTTGGAGGCGCGGGCCCCAAGGGCGCGATCCGTATGAACATTTCGGAGCCCCAGTGTATTTTTGGCGAGGAGTTTTCCGTTTCCATCGATCAAGGGATATACGCAGGAGAATATGTGCTCTCCCGCAGAGAAGAGGGCCGATGGGAGCCTGTTCTTGTATTGAAGGATGAACCCTGGCTGGAAGCGGACTTCAACACCCTGAATTCATATTATGCTACCTATCCCCGTTCCCCCTTCCTTCTGAAGCGGGTGCTTTACCGATGCACCCCCGACGGATGGATTTCCCTTGTAGGTAACACATTTACCGCTGTTGCCGGAACAAACAGGCAGATCGTGGAACTGCAAGCGGAACAGCAGCTTCAGGAAATAATCGAGCATCGGTTCGGTTTGTGTCTGAAGCAATCGACCGCTCCGACTCTTCCACTAAGCAATACATTATAAAAATATTGGAGGTTTCATTATGTTAACAAAGCGTCAGAATCTTCTGGAAACCATTCATGGCGGGCATCCCGACCGCTTTGTCAATCAGTATGAAGCGTTTGCCCTTCAGATTCGCAACCCCTTCGGTATGCACAACCCCAGCCCCAAGCTGGGCGAGCACAACGTCGTGAACGCATGGGGCATCACCCGTTCCTGGCCCATTGGTACTCCCGGTGCGTTCCCCGTTCATACCCCGGATAAAATTGTAATCAAGGATATTGAAAACTGGCAGAAGTATCTGAAGGTGCCCAATGTCATTTACAGTGCCGAGGAATGGGAACCCTTCATCGCCAAGGCAGAGGCTGTTGACCGCAACGAGCAGTTTGTCACCGCCGCCGTATTCCCCGGTGTTTTTGAGCAGTGCCATTATCTGATGGAGATTCAGAACTGCCTGATGGCCTTCTATGAGTATCCCGATGAAATGCACGAGATCATTGACCAGATTACCCAATTCGAGCTGGATCTGGCTGCGGAGATTTGCAAGTACATCAAGCCTGACGCTCTGTTCCATCATGATGACTGGGGCAGCCAGCAGTCCACCTTCCTGTCCCCTGCCATGTTCCGGGAGTTCATTAAGCCCGCCTATGAGAAAATCTATGGCTACTACAAGTCCCACGGTGTTGAACTCATTGTCCATCACTCCGACTCTTATGCTGCCACGCTTACCCAGGATATGATCGATGTGGGCATTGATATCTGGCAGGGGGTTATGAACACCAACAACATCCCCGAGTTGATCAAGCAATACGGCGGAAAAATCTCTTTCATGGGCGGCATTGACAGCGCCTCCGTTGACTATGAGGGCTGGACCCCTGAGGTTGTTGCCAGAGAAGTTGACCGCGCCTGCCGGGAGTGCGGCAAGCTCTATTTCATTCCCAACGCCTCTCAGGGTCTGCCCATGTCCACCTTCCCCGGCGTCTATGAGGAGCTGACCCGCCAGATTGACCTGGCCAGCGAACGTTACTTCTAAGGCAACACCGCTTAGGTGGGGACTGCGGGCTTCGGCGGATCTTTTGGCCCAATCGTGCAGTACGAAAAATGGGAAATACATCCAGTATTCCCGCATTTTTCATACTTTCGCTTGTGTCAAAACACTGGCCGAATCTCCTTGCCCCATTGTGCGGTGCTGCCCTAATTTCCCGTTTTCCATGGCGCCCCCCCGACGGGAAAGCGCGGTGTCCATAATACAGTACATAAAGCAAAAGGCGTGACTGGTCACGCCTTTTGCTTTATATGCTGTATTATGCACAATGTCCCAACGGCAGGGGATGTTCCTCTTTTACTCCAGCAGGAAACAGCTCGTATAGGCGATGGAATTTGGCCCATAGTAGTACCCCAGATGATTGTCCTTGCAAACCTCAAGAACCAGCATTCCGCAGGCCTCCATGGAGTTGATTTTCTTCTCCGGAAACCGACAGGGCTCGTTCGGATAGGTACATTGCTTGCACTGTGTGCAGCTGCCCGCTCCGATGGCCAGGGCCTTGGGGTAAATCCCCCGGAGGATCTCATACATCCGCATAAAATGCTGCTTATGGCGTTTTTCCGCGTCCATCATGGCTTCAAAATCCATACTGTCCTCTATCTCCCCCACCGTTTGCACCAGAATGCCTCCCCGGTATTCCCCAATTTGCCGGGACAGTTCTTCCAGCGTTCCGCACCCCGGGGGACAGCTCCAACACTTGTTGTAACGGCCGCAGGTATTCGCCTCACACATCTTCCGGACGTCTTCCTTAAGCCGGATGGTACCGGGGTCCAGCGGAGCAATATGGGTAAAGCCCACATCCCCGGCCAGCTTCTCCAATTCTATGTACTCCACGGCTCAATCCTCCTCAAACATCAGGCAATCCACATAGCAGTCATTAAATTCAGGCAGGGATGCCAATTCCAGGAATTCCGTTCCCTGTGCAAGCTGCTTGCTGTACGCAAACTCCCGGCTGCTCAGTGCGCACAGCCTGGCTCCGCCTCCGGCGGCATTCCCAATCGGCTGGATTCTGGGAAGCAGAATGGGCGGAATCATTCCGATGGCA
Source organism: uncultured Clostridia bacterium (assembly GCA_945949735.1). Classification (GTDB taxonomy): domain Bacteria; phylum Bacillota; class Clostridia; order Oscillospirales; family Oscillospiraceae; genus Faecousia. The sequence goes on from CAMFFO010000010.1 coordinate 9,282, forward strand.
CAGGCAGAGGCCGGATTCAGGTAGTTCCCAAATGCGCCCGCCAGAAGCACCTTCCGGATATCCTTTGGTTCCACGCCCAGCGTACTGCACATCAGTTCAATTCCCGCGCGGATGGCGGCTTTGGCCAGCTGAACCTCCCGCACGTCCTTCCTGGTCAGGAAAACTCCGGTTCCCTCCAGGGTGTACCGGTCTCCGCAGAGCATCTGCCCGCTTTCGGAGATGTCCCCTGTTTCCAGCAGAGCCGCCACCAGGTCCAGAAGCCCCGACCCGCAAAGGCCAACAGGTACGCCCCCTCCGATCACGCTCCATTGTATTTTCCCATTCTCCAGCGTGACATGGTCCACGGCCCCGGCCGCGCCCCGCATTCCGCATTGGATTTTCGCGCCCTCAAAGGCGGGGCCTGCAGCCGTCGAGCAGGCGATCCTTCGGCTCCGGTCCCCCAGAACCATTTCCCCGTTGGTGCCGATGTCAATCATCAGTGTAAGTTCTTCCAGCCTGTCAAATCTGGTCGCCACCAGGCATCCTACCGTGTCCGCCCCCACAAAGCCAGCGATATTGGGAAGAATACGGATTTCCGAGTTTGGGCAGGAAGGAAGCAGCGACGCTCCGTTCATTTCCAGAGCCTCCCGGACCGAAGGCATGTAGGGAGGAACCGTCAGGGGTTTGGGATCAATTTCCAGCAGCAGATGGTGCATGGCGGTATTGCCCACGATTGCTGTCACGCCGATTTCCTCCGGGGAAATCCCCGCCTGGTCCGCCGCCTCCCGAACCAGCTTGTCCAGGGCATCCCGGATGCACCTGGCCATGACGGAAGCATCCTTATCCATGGCATACTGAATTCTGGAAATCACATCGGCGCCGAACTGGGTTTGGGGGTTGACGCAGCTTGTCTGCGCCAGGAGCCTTCCCGCCCGTCCGTCCATTAAATAACAAACCACTGTGGTTGTTCCAATGTCAAAAGCGGCAGCATAGGTATGTGTCCCATCCGCAGCCCCCGGAACAAACGCGGAATCCGTCAGGATTTCCGTCCTCCGGCCGGCGGGAAGGACGACCTCCGTATCCCCGTATATTTTTGTCTGACAGGCCAGCCGCTGCTCCCCGTTGACCGTCACCCGGCATTTCCCGCATTTGCCGTGTCCTCCGCAGGGCGCGTCCGGAGCCTCCCGCGCCGCTTGCAGGACTGCCAGCAAGGAATCTCCCTCCTGCGCCGAAAGCCTCCGTCCGGAGTTTACGATAACAACAGAATGCTCCATCAACCATTCTCCTTTCCCATTCGCTCCGCTTTCAGAACCTGCGTGTTGATTTCCTCCAGAATAGAGCTGTAAAGCAAATTTGAGTCCGCAATCTGCGAATAAATGCTGTAAAGCCGCCAGTACTCCTCCTGCTGAAGCGGAAGCCATCTGAGGCCGGCCATTTCACAGGGCACCAGGCACTCCGGAAGCAGCAGACCGCATTTTCCGGAAGCCGTCAGGGAAAACAGCCGGTGATAATCCTGACCGGTGTACTGCAGCGCAATTCTGTGCCTTGTGCAGAATTCCTGCAGGCGCCTATCCTGCTGCGCGGCAATGGGGAGCCAGGAAAGGTCTGTGACATCCACTGATTCCAGATCCTCTATGCCATCTTTGTTTCGGATCAGCAGGCCAATTCGGGAACGAAGGATTTCCTCCGAAGAGAAGGGGACATTCTGAGGGCAGTAGGGACAAACGATCAAGTCAGTCTGGTGCTCCTGAAGCAGACGGATACATTCCTCATCGGGATGCTCCCAGTATTCCATTTCCAGGTTTTCTCTGTCCTTGCGGAAAGAAAGCAGACGATCCTCAAAAATCCCCACCGTACCGGTGGAAAACGCGATGCGGATTCGCTGCCGATAGCGGCTTCCGCTGGTCCGAATCTGCTGCTCGATATCATCGATTTCCTTCACCACGCCTCTGATCCGGTCATAAAACATCAATCCCGTCGGTGTCAGAAATGCTCCGCTGGTATCCCGCATAAAAAGCGCCACGCCAAGCTCCTCTTCCAACTGGCTGATGGCCTTGCTGACAGCCTGCCTGGAAATATATAGTCCGGCCGCAGCGCTTACAAAGCTGCGGCAGTCCGCCACAGAAAGAAAGTAGCGCAGCTGTCTGAGTTCCATCCGCATCCCTCCTTCTCCCAATCATACCATATCCATCCACACATTTCAACAGGATGTTGCATGGATGCAACCTTTTTTTGCATAATAGAGCAAAATACTATTGCTTTTCTATTTTTTACCATGTGCTATAATCAACATAGAAAAAATAAACATTAAGGGGATGCTTATCATGATTATTATTGGTGAAAAAATCAATGGTTCCATTCCATCCGTTGCCAAGGCCATTGCCGAGCGCAATGAGGACTGGATTCGGAATCTTGCGAAAATCCAGACGGAGGCCGGTGCCGATTTTATCGACGTTTGTGCTTCCGTGAAGGACGGTGAGCTGGAAACGCTTCACTGGCTCATTGACCTGGTTCAGGAGGTCACCGACACGCCCATCTGCATCGACAGCCCTGATCCCCAGGTCTGTGTTGCCGCTATGCCCTTCTGCAAGAAGCCCGGCCTCATCAATTCCGTTTCCATGGAAGGGAACAAGGTTGACGTGATCTTCCCGGCCATTGCCGGAACCACCTGGCAGTGCGTTGCGCTTCTGTGCGCCAAGGGCATTCCCCAGTCCGCTGAAGATCGGCTCAATGTGTTTGACCAACTGATGGTCAAGGCGAAGGAATACAACATCGCTCCCGGCCGTCTGCACATCGATCCTCTGGTGGAGATGCTCTGCACTTCCGAGGACGGTATTTCCATGGTCGTTGAGGTCATTCAGACCGTCAAAAAGAAATTCCCCAACATCCATGTCACCGGGGCTGTCAGCAACATTTCCTTTAACCTTCCCGTCCGCAAGCTGCTGAACCAGGCTTTCCTGGTGCTTGCCATGAACGCCGGTATGGACTCCGCTGTTCTGGATCCCACCAACCGGGATATGATGGGCATGATGTACGCCACAGAGGCCATGCTTGGTCTGGATGAGTATTGCATGGAGTATATCGGGGCTTACCGTGAGGGCAAATTTGGTCCTGTCAAAACCAACTGACATATCAGAGATTATTAAGGAGGATACATAAAATGTCTAAAATTGAAGAACTGAATCATGCGGTAGAAATCGGCAGGGCAAAGCTTGTGCCCGGTCTGGTTCAGGAGTGCCTGGATGAGGGTATCGCCCCCATCGACATTCTGAACAAGGGTATGATCGACGCCATGTCTGTTGTCGGTGACAAGTTTAAGCGCAATGAGATCTTCGTTCCCGAAATGCTGATTGCCGCCAAAGCTATGAAAAAGGGCGTTGAGGTTCTGAAGCCCCATCTGGCTGGTGACAGCAGCGCCAAGATTGGCAAGCTGGCCATGGGCACCGTCGCCGGTGACCTGCACGATATCGGCAAAAACCTGGTTATCATGATGATCGAATCCACCGGTTACGAGGTCGTTGATCTGGGCATTGACGTCCCCGTGGAGCGCTTCCTGGAGGCTGCTTCCGATCCGGAGGTTACCGTCATGGGTGTCTCCGCCCTGCTGACCACCACCATGCCCGCTATGCAGGAGACTGTTGCCGCTCTGAACAAGCATCCCCGCCGCAGCGAGTTTAAGATCATGGTCGGCGGCGCTCCCATCACGCAGGCCTTTGCCGATGAAATCGGAGCCGACGTCTATACCGAAGATGCCGCTTCCGCAGGTCAGGCCGCCAAGGCTCTGGCTCTTGCAAGATAATCGTTTCCGATCCTCAATGCCCTCCCGCCTTTCGGGAGGGCATTTTTTGCTTGTGCCGATGAGATGGAAACTCTTGATTTCTTTGGGATAACCTGTTTTGCCCTTAGGGCAACACCGCACAATTGCGTCAGCGGATCTCAGCGGATCTTTTGCACCATTTCTGCAGTTTCAAAAACGGGAAATACATACAGTATTCCCCCGTTTTTGAAACTTTGAACTGGCACAAAATCTCTCGCTGAGCTTCCTTGCCAAATTATGCGGTGTAGCCTTAGAAAGAATCCGAAAACTGCAAAAAGCAATTTTATTATATATAAACTGTCTTTTTTCTATTGCGTTATTCAGGCTCTTCCATTATAATATGTAGTATACTACGTATTCATGAGTAAGCGGGCGGTGCGATATGATCTCTCCCGCGGAAGAGAGGATGTTTTTTGTGCAAAAAAGAAGCAGTTCTAACCAAAAGGACAGAAAGGATTTGATGCTGAACGAACCAATTACCCGGGTGATCCCCAAAATGGCGATCCCCACCATTATTGCCTTTCTCATCAATTCCGTTTACAGTCTGGCGGATACCTATTTTGTCAGCTCTCTGGGCACCAACGCGACCGCGGCAGTCAGTGTAAACGCCTCCCTGGATCAGCTGATCATGATGGCTGGCTCCATGCTGGCTATGGGCGCAAACAGCTACATTGCCCGTCTGCTTGGAAAAGGAGACGACCGGAAAGCCAGCCAGGTTTTGTCAACCGCATTTTTTCTTGCTGCCTTTCTCGGGACGGCCCTGATGGTCTTTGGAATTGCCTTTATGACCCCCATGGTGCGCCTTCTGGGTGCGACGCCAACCTGCGAGCACTACAGCATTCAGTATGCCACCTATGTACTCCTCGCCGCCCCCTTTATGGCAAGCAATTTCGTGATGAACCAGTGCCTGCGCAGCGAAGGAAGCGCGACTCTGTCCATGGTAGGAATGGGCTTCGGAGGAATACTGAATGTTATCCTGGATCCCATCTTTATTTTTGTTCTGGATATGGGGGTTGCGGGGGCCTCTGCCGCAACCGCGATCTCAAAGCTTGTCAGCTTTTCCATTCTGATTTTCCCCTACCTTACCCGCAGGAGCCTGCTTCATCTGTCTATTCGAAATATCCATCTGTCAAAGGATATCCTTTTCACGGTCGTAAGCGTAGGATCCTCCTCCATGTTCCGATCCGGTCTGGCGGTGCTTTCTGCGATCCTGATCAATGACATCGCGGGTAATATTTCCGACTCGGTTCTGGCCGGCATTGGTGTCTGCACCAAAATTATGATGTTCCCCTTCAGCATCATCCTCGGTTTCGGAACCGGCTTCCAGCCGGTAGCCGGGTTCAACTGGGGGGCAAAGCGTTATGACCGAGTACGGGAAAGCTACCGTTTCTCCTCCTTTGTGGCTATTCTGGGCGGTATCATCATGGCGGTTCTTGTGGGCATTTTCGCGGATGAGATTATTCTCCTGTTTGCAGGGGACGATCCGGAAATGCACCATATCGGCGCGCTCAGCATCCGTCTGCAGTGTCTGGCGCTCCCCATCCATGCATGGGTCGCCATTGTCAATATGCTCTGTGTGGGTCTGGGAAATGCGAAAGGGGCGTTTCTGCTTGCCACCGCCCGTCAGGGAACCTGTTTTATCCCCATCTTGTATCTGTTGGCATACTTGTTCCAGGCCAACGGCGTTGCCTCCGTTCAGGCTCTGGCGGACGTGCTCAGCTTGATTCTTGCCGTTCCCATCGCTGTTATCATGACACGCCGAATCCGCCGCGCCCAGGAGGAGCAAATTCAGTCAATGGCTGTGTAAACGAAATATATGCATTCTGCCGGCAGGGACAACCCTGCCGGCAGTCTCTTTACTCCTTCCGGGTTCCGCAATCCTTCCCGCAGCGACCGGAGCAGCCCGTGCGGCAGCTATGTCTGCAGCGTTTATCCCATATCATCCTGAACAGGATTCAGGCAGAAATCAGCGTGAACACAATCAAAACCGGAATCGTTCCGGCATTCGTTCTCACCCATTCCATACTCATTTCTCACTTATCGACCTTTTGGAATTGGGAAAATCAGGAACCGGGCTTTCCCGAAGCGCCAGATAAGAAATCCCCGCCAGTACAGCCAACGCCGCCAGGGTACAGATGCCAAAGGCAGCTTCCCCAGTAAATAATCCCACGATCTGGTAGACAATCAAGGAAATCGCATAAGCAAAGAAGCACATATACGCAATTGTGCCCACCGTCCAGCGCGCGTCCTTCAGCTCTCGATGGATGGCGCCAATGGCCGCAAAGCAGGGTGCGCAAAGGAGGTTGAAAACCATAAAGCTATATGCCCGCGCCGGACCAAAGTCCGCCCGAATCATTGTCCAGATTTCATTGCCCGATTCACTCAGTTCCCCTGCAAAATTATAGAGCGTCCCGAAGGTCATGACGACCTCTTCCTTGGCAATCAGTCCGCTAAACGTTGCGACAGCCGCCTTCCATGCCATATCCCCCGCCCAGCCCAGGGGATAGAACATCCAGGAAACCGTCTTTCCCAGGGATGCCAGCATGGATTCATTGCTGTTGTCCACCATTTGGATGCCGTTGTCCGCCCATCCGTAATTCAGGAGGAACCACAGCACAATGGAGCTGAGCAGAACAATGGTAGCAGCTCGTTTTACAAAATCCATTCCCCGATCAGCCGTTGCTCTGAGAACATTCCGGGCAGAAGGCATATGATACGGCGGAAGCTCCATCACAAAGGGAGCGGGCTTTCCCGCAAGGAATTTGAGCTTCTTCAGGATCACGCCGGAAACCAATGCCGCGCAAACGCCGATAAAGAATGCGGAAACCGCAATCAGAGGAGAATTATCGAACACTGCCCCGGCAAAGAGTCCGATGATCGGCATTTTCGCTCCGCAGGGAATAAATCCGGTGGTCATCACCGTAATCTTCCGATCCCGTTCCTGCTCAATGGTACGGGAAGAAAGAATTCCCGGCACTCCGCAGCCGGTGGCAACCAGCATGGGAATGATGCTCTTTCCGGAGAGCCCGAATCTGCGAAGGATCCGATCCATAATAAAGGCCACCCGGGACATATATCCCACATCCTCCAGGATGCTCAAAAGGATGGTCAAAACCAGTATCTGCGGAAGGAATCCCAGAACAGAACCCACTCCGGCAAGAATTCCGTCCATGATCAGTCCATACAGCCATCCGCTCACCCCCAGTCCGGTAAGGATCCGATCCAGAAAAACGGGGAGCAACTGTCCAAACAATACATTGTTCGCCCAGTCCGTACAGATCGTTCCAACAGAGAACGGCAAACTCCCCATGGCAATGGCGTACATCAGGAACATTACAGCCGCAAAAATCGGAAGCGCCAGGACCCGGTCTGTTACGATCCCATCGATCCGATCCGACAGGGTCATGCTGTGGACAGGAGCGCTTTTCTTTACTGCGTTTTCCACCACATGGCCAATGTAGTTATATCGCTGATCCGCAATGATACTTTCGGCATCATCATCCATCGCCGCCTCGCATTCCGTGATATGCACCTCCAGGTGCGCCAGCAGTTCCGGACTGAGTCCCAATTCCTCCCGAATCATCTTGTCACGTTCAAACAGCTTGATGGCATACCAGCGAAGGCAGCCAGACTCCACCATCCCTTCGATGGATTTCTCAATATGCTCCAGTGCTCGTTCCACACTGCCGGAGAAAATATGGGGCAGCGTAGTCCGTTTCCCTGCTTTGGCCAATTCCACAGCCCGTCGGGTGGCTTCGGCGACGCCCTCTCCCTTCAGTGCACTGATCTCCATAACCTCGCAGCCAAGTGCCTTTCCCAGCTTCACAAGGTCGATGGTATCCCCGTTTTTCCGGACAAGGTCAATCATGTTCACGGCCACCACTACAGGATACCCGAGCTCAATCAACTGGGTGGTCAGGTAAAGGTTCCGCTCAAGATTGGTTCCGTCAATCACGTCCAGAATGGCATCGGGATGCTCCTTCACCAGGTATGCACGGGTCACCGCCTCCTCAGGAGAGTACGGGCAAAGGGAGTAAATCCCCGGGAGATCCTGAAGGATCACATGGTCATATCCCTTCAGCGAGCCTTCTTTCTTTTCAACGGTCACACCAGGCCAGTTTCCCACATATTGGTTGGAGCCCGTCAGGGCATTGAACAAGGTGGTCTTTCCGCAGTTTGGATTTCCCGCCAGGGCGATTTTGATATCCATGGAAAACATCCTCCTATCACGATCGTCAGCCGCTCCCTGTCCCTTTGAAAAAAATCCCACCTTTTTTCCGGCAAGCACCGCCCTCTCCATGAATCCCTATCACATGAACGGCCTCCGGAGCCTTCAAATCCCTGAAGCATTCTCACGATTCGCATCGCCAAAAACGTTTTTTGGCAGTTAGTCTAAGCTAACCTCCATGGAATAACCTCCGCCTCCTATTCTTTGTCAAGGTCTATCCGCTTCCTCAATCAACTTTTCTTTTTGAAGCCGGTTCATGGATTTTACAATCCATTCCCGTTTCAGCGCGTTGGAATGGCTTCCGCATCGTTCCCGGTAAACCAGCTGCAGAGGCCCTCTCCCCCGCGTATACTTTGCTCCCCGCCCAGCACTGTGTGCCGCAAAACGCTTCTCTACATCCACCGCAATGCCGGTATACAGCGTATTGTCCCCACACCGTAGAATGTATAAATACCAGATTTGATTTTCTTTCTCCATTATTTCCGACGGAACCTCCCACTCAGAAGCCGATCCAGCAGGAAAAACACCAGATTGCCCATAATCAGCATCAGCACCAGTCCAGCAAGGCCCAGATCCCGGAAATCCTCGGCCAGCTGCCCCATCCCCAGCAATCGGAGCAGCAGCCAGTAGAGTACAACGATACTCCCGTTAAAATAGAGTCCCTTCCAGAGCCACCGAAAGCGCCGCCTATCAAGGACGGGCTTCAAAATGGGATAATAGCCCAGAAACAGGAACACAGCCGCGCCCTCCTTATCCGGCGAAAACAAGGAGCTCAGAATCCCCACCACGGCATACCACGCCCAAGCGAATCTCCTGCCGCACAGCTTCAGCATCACCGCCAGAAGCATGGAACAGACGATGGGACAGACATAGGTCGCAATGGGAATCAGTCCACCCAGGCACATGATTACAACTGCCAAGGCAGCCAGCATACCTCCCAGCGCCACAGCAAAGGCGGGAGAACGCCTGTTTCTATCCAAAGCAATTCCTTCCTTTTCCTCAGAGAATAGACTCATTATACGAAAGCCGCCGGAAAAAAGCAACTGTTTTCCAATCCAATAAGAACCTTTCGCATTGACACCGCCCCGGGAATGCGGTATAGTAACCATAGAAAGGTTGTGATACCCTATGGAAATTACTGTTGGCATGAAGGGCGAAGCATCCTCCCTGGTGGAACGGGAGGACACGGCCCAGGAGGTAGGCTCCGGCGACCTTCTTGTCTATGCAACTCCCTGCATGGCAGCCCTGATGGAAGGAGCCGCCTGTAACGCGCTCGCTCCTGCCCTGGAGGATACGCATACCACCGTCGGCGTCTGCCTGAACCTGGAACATCTCAGCGCCACGCCCGTGGGCATGGAGGTTCATGCGGAGGCGGAGGTCACTGCTGTGGATGGAAATACCATAACCCTGACCATAACCGCCTACGATGAGGCTGGGGTCATCGGCAAAGCGACCCATAAGCGTGTGAAGGTCACGGCTCAGAAATTCCTGGATAAAGCATATTCAAAACTATAAGGAGGAATTGTTATGGAAGATTATGGAGTCATGATTCGCAATACCTTTGACCTGAGCAGCGTCCGCGATGCTGAAGCGCTGTTTGAAGCCTGCATTCAGAACGCCTTTCCCACCTTCCGTTTCCGCCGTCTGGAACTGATCCGCTTTCTCCGGGATGAGGAGTACATGGAGGGCCGCAGCTGGAACCATGTTTTCCAGATCCGCAAAACCATCTTGCAGGACTCCCCCGTCTGGGAGGTGCATTGCCATCGGGTCACCATGGGCAAAACTCCGGACAAGCACGTCTACTTAGATTATATGACGCTCGGCTTTGTCCAGTACATGGAGAAGGAATAATTTGAAACACGCCCCGTCCAGAATCCCGGACGGGGCGTATCATATTTTCCTGTTTTTTTCAAATTCCAATGCCATATCCATCAGAATTGGGGTTACATTGGGATAGGTCAGCCGATCAGGAAGGATCTCAAACAGTCCCGTTTCCCGCATTTCCAAATTGGGAAGCGCCCCCAAACGCCGGATTTCCGCGTAGAATACCATTCCGTCCGCAAAACTGTCCCCGTCATACCCCCGGTAATCGAATACGGGATAAAGCTTTGCTTCCACGGCCCCGCTTTCCTCATACAGCTCCCTCCGAGCCGCTTCCAGGGGTGTTTCTCCGGCTTCCACATGGCCGCCCTGGGTCTCCCAGGTTTCCCTGTCCCGATGCCTGCTCAGGAGCCACTTCCCGTCCAGCCGTGAGCAAACAACCACAAACCGGTAGCTTTTGCAGGAGTGGAGTGGGCGAACCTGGCAGCGCAGACGGGGATTCATTCCTTTGGGATACACTTCCGGCATGACAAACCCGCCCCCTTCCACTCCGAACGGCCTCTTCCATAACAGGAAGGAACCGGGGTTTTCATCCTGCTGTACCATATAAGAACCTGTGCCGCCTGGTCACGCATGGTTTGGATCTCCCCTTCCCCGAAATCAATCGCCCAGGGAAGAGAGCCCAGGGTATTACAGGAAATATAAAGCGCCAAGAACCTCCAGAACTCCACAGGAACCGTACCATTGAAGTATCCATCCACCATCCCGGCAGCGAAGGGCTCCGACGTCTGGGCGGACCATACGATCCGGTTAAACTCCTCCCAGGGATCCCCGTAGTCCCAGCGGTCAAAGTCAATGACCACCAGCTTTCCGTCCCTGTCCACCATCATATTCCCGATGTGATAGTCCCCATGCTGAAAGGTTTGGGGCCTGTCTTTCAGTAAATTCCTGTTCTCTTCCAGATAGCGCAGAAAGACGCCATCATTTTCATAGCGGAGCGGGCAGCTTTGATACATGGAAATCTTTCGGTCAATCTTCCTGCCATACCGTTCTCCCCAGGGCAGAACACCTTCCGGAGCGGAGATGGAATGAATGCTTTTCAGAAGCCTGCCAGCCTCCAGGCCATAGGCGTACTGCTGTTCCCCGGACCGTGCGGGAATCCACTGCTCCGCATCGGTACCATCGATCCAGCTCTGGATACAGTATACCCCCTCGGCACATACCCCCTGCTCCAGAGGCAGACAAATGGACACGCCCATGTCAGCCAGATCCCGCATTCTCCCAAAGCCATTTTTCACCGCTTCCAATCGGTTCAAAGGAGATATTCTGAGTAAGTATACGCTCCCTCCGGCAGCCTCCGCAAGATATTTCCTGTCGGAAGACCAGCCCTTAGCAATGGGGGTACGCTTAACGATAGAATCAAGCAGCATATTTCTCCTACGGAAAAGGCTTATTTCCTGTCGGAAAGAATGATCCGTTTCATCGCCTCGATCCCGACGCGAATCGCCCCGGAGGTGTCCTCGGTCATTGGCATGGACAATCCCGCCTTTTCCCGTTCCTGGTTCCAAACGGCGTGGAAGCAGCTTCCGCAGCGCACACCCAGGGCGGCCGCCACAACAAACAGGGCGGCGGACTCCATTTCGCTGGCCTTGACCCCCAGCCGTTTCCAGCTCTCCCATTTCTGGAGCAGCTCATAAGATACCGGCGATTTCTCCGGGCTGTGCTGCCCATAGAAGGAGTCCTTGCACTGTACCACACCCGTGTGCGTCCGGTAACCCAGCTCCTCCGATGCGGCTTTCAATGCGGCAGTCACGCCGAAATCCGGAACCGCGGGAAATTCAATGGGGGCATACTCCAGGGAAGTATGCTCGAAACGAACCGCTCCGGTAGCCACAACCACATCCCCGGGCATTACATCCATATCGATTCCGCCGCAGGTTCCCACCCGGATGAAGGTATCCGCGCCGATGGCCGCCAGCTCCTCCATGGCAATGGAGGCAGAGGCCCCCCCGATTCCGGTGGAGCACACGGACACTTTTTCGCCCAGAAGCGTACCTGTGTAGATATTATATTCCCGGTTCATTCCAATATGGACGGGATTCTCAAAATAGGATGCAATGGACGCGCACCGTCCCGGATCCCCGGGAAGAAATACATACCGTCCCACATCGCCCTTCACGCAGTGAATATGAAACTGCATTCCGATATCCTGCATACGACATCCTCCTTGTGTAAAATCGATAAAAATATACTACCATATCCATCCATTATTTGCAACAAAAAAACATACAACACCCCAGCGGACCAGTTCAACCAGGCTCCGCTGGGGGATGTGTTTCAAAAGAGGCTGATCTGGCTTGTCTCCGGGAGATCCCCGAAGGCCCCAGCCTCCTTCAGCATCTGAATATGGGTTTTGGACACCTTGGGACAGGCGGCGGCAACTTCCTCAATGGAAAGAAAATGCTTCCCTTCCCTGCCCTCCATCAAACTGACAGCCGCGTTCTCTCCCAGGCCGGAGATTGCCACGAAGGGCGGCAGCAGTTTCCCGTCCACAATCAGGAATTTGGTTGCGTGGCTCCTGTAGATGTCAATGGGAAGAAATTCAAAACCCCGGATGTAGTATTCATAGGCCACCTCCAGGGTGGTCAGCAGATCCTCATCCTTATCCGTGGCGTTTTCGTTCCCCTCGATGGCTTCAATATTTGCCTTTACGCTCTCAAGTCCATGGGTCATCAGCACCGCGTCAAAGCCGCCCTTCTGGCTGCGGCGGTAGAAATACGCCGCGTAAAAAGCCAGGGGGTGATGCACCTTGAACCAGGCGATTCGGAACGCCATCATAACGTAGGCCACCGCGTGGGCTTTGGGGAACAGATACTTGATCTTCTTGCAGGAGCCGATATACCATTCCGGAACACCGGCAGCGATCATTTCCTCCTCCGCTCCCTCAGGCAGGCCCCTGCCCTTTCGGACAGCCTCCATAATCTTGAAGGAACGCTTCTCCGGCATTCCGCAGGAAATCAGGTACAGCATGATGTCATCCCGGCAGCCGATGGCCTGATCAACCGTTGCGGTTTTTGAGGTAATGAGATCCCGGGCATTTCCCAGCCACACATCCGTACCATGGGAAAAACCGGAAAGCCGAAGCAGGGTATCAAACCTGGTGGGCATGGTGTCCATCAGCATTCCACGGGTAAATTTCGTATTAAACTCGGGAATGGCGACTGCGCCTGTGGGCCCCAGAATGGGATCGTCCTCATAGCCCAGAACCTTGGAGGAGGTGAAGATGGACATGGTGTCCTTATCGTCCAGAGGGATCTTCTTGGCATCCACCCCGGTCATATCCTCCATCATCCGGATCATGGTGGGGTCATCATGTCCCAGCATATCCAGCTTCAGAAGGTTTTCCTCCATGGAATGGTATTCAAAATGCGTAGTGATCTGATCCGCGTTGGGATCGTCCGCGGGATGCTGTACCGGGCAGAAATCCCAGATTTCGTTTTCCTGCGGGATAACCACCAGGCCTCCGGGGTGCTGGCCTGTAGTTCGCCGGACGCCGACACACCCCGCCGCGAGCCGGGCTTCCTCCGCCCGGTTGGCGGTTTTGGAGCGTTCGGACAGGTATTTTTTCACATAACCGAAGGCGGTTTTTTCCGCCACTGTACCGATGGTTCCCGCCCGAAAAACGTGGGATTTCCCGAACATTTCAATACAGTAGGCATGGGCCTTCGCCTGGTACTCTCCGGAGAAGTTCAAATCGATATCCGGCACCTTGTCGCCGCCGAAGCCCAGGAAGGTTTCGAAGGGGATGTTGAAGCCGTCCTTTTCCATTTGGCTTCCGCATTTCGGGCATACGGCGTCCGGAAGATCCGCTCCGCAGTTGTACCCCTTCGGAACATCCAGCACCGTATGCTTACATTCCGGATTGGGGCAGCGGTAATGGGGCGGGAAGGAATTCACCTCGGTAATTCCGGACATATAGGCCACAATGGAGGAGCCAACGGAGCCTCGGGAACCAACCAGATATCCGTGCTCCAGGGAGTTTTGTACCAGCTTCTGGGCGGACATATAAATCACATCGTAGTGGCAGGAAATGATATCATGAAGCTCCGTTTCCACACGCTTGGAAAACAGCTCCGGAGGGTTGTCTCCGTACAGCCGACGGAACTTTCCATATACCAGGGATTTCAGATCCTCCACAGAGTTTTCAATTTTCGGGGCGAACAGGTTGTGGGGAACCGGCCGCAGGGTCTCGCACATATCCGCGATTTTGTTGGGATTGGTGACCACCACCTCCCGGGCCTTTTCCTCGCCCAGGTAGGAAAACTCCTGCAGCATTTCATCCGTGGTGCGGAAATACAGGGGGTTGTCCTTGTCCGCATCATCAAAGCCCTTGGTAGCCAGCAGAATGTGGCGGAAAATCTCGTCCTCCGGGTTCAGGAAATGCACGTCTCCGGTAGCCACCACCGGTTTACCCAGTTCCTCACCTAAGCGCACCACCGTACGGTTAAAGCCGCGAAGCTCCTCCTCATCCGCCGCAATTCCCTTTGCCAGCATAAAGCGGTTGTTTGCCAGGGGCTGGATTTCCAGGAAATCATAGAACGACGCGATTCGTCTCAGCTCGTCCTCACTCTTGCGCTCAATGATTGCCTGGAACAGTTCTCCTGCCTCGCAGGCGGAGCCGATGATCAGGCCCTCCCGCAGCTCCATCAGCTCCGATTTGGGGATTCTGGGAACCCGTTTGAAGTATTTCAGGTTGGCATCCGAGATCAGATGGTACAGATTCCGCAGACCCACCTGATTCTTGGCAAAGAGGATAATGTGCCGGGCGTGCCTGTCCGCAATGCGGCCCTTGGAACGCAGATGAATCATGGCCGGATTGATTTCCTGAAGGGTATGGATATTATGCTCCTCCTCCAGCTTCTTCATGAGCCGGTGCATGATCAGGCCGCAGGTCATGGCATCGTCCGCCGCACGGTGATGGTTGAACTCCGGCAGGCTCAAGGCGTTGGACACGATATCCAGCTTAAACTTGTTCAGGTGGGGCAGAAGATTTTGAGAGAGAATCAGGGTATCCGCCGCCGTGAAGCCATAGGGCAGCCCCTGACGCTGGCACTCCGCCCGAATGAACCCGGTGTCAAAGTCCGAATTATGGGCCACCAGCACCCGGTTCCCCACAAATTCCAGGAATTTGGGGAGCACCTCCTGAATGCTGGGGGCGCCCACCAGCATTTCGTCCGTGATACCGGTCAGCTCCACAATCTTCCGATCCAGCTTCCGACCAGGATCCACAAAGGTCTGGAACCGGTCAATCTCCTCCCCGTTTTTCAGGATTACCGCGCCGATTTCAATGATCCTGTCCGCCCGGGAGCTGAGGCCCGTGGTCTCCAGATCGAAGGCCGCGTACTCCTGGTCAAAGTCCATCTCCTGACTGCCGTGAACCACGATCCGGTCATCCACATCGTTGACATAGTAACCCTCGCAGCCATAGAGGATCTTGATGTTCTCATCGGTGCCTGCCACCTTTGCCTTGGAGGCCGCCTTCATGGCGTCCGGGAAGGATTGGGCAACGCCGTGGTCGGTGATGGCTATGGCGCGATGTCCCCAGGCGGCAGCCTGCTTCACCGCGTCCGCGGTAGGCGTGAGGGCATCCATATTGCTCATAGTGGTATGCAGATGGAGCTCCACCCGCTTCTCCCCCGGAGCAGTATCCTTTCGTTTCGGCATGGAGCCGGGACACATGGCGTAGGGCTTGAGAACCATTTCATTTTCGAAACGATCCTCGATCAGCTTCCCCTGAACCCTCAGAACACTGCCAACCTGCACATTGTCCAGGATGGGTTTTGCCTCCCCTGCCTCCATGAATTTGGTAACTCGGATGGAGTTGGTGTTGTCGGTAATATCGAACTTGACCACCCACGCGTTACGCTTTTTCAGTTCCTTATGATCAACGGCAAAAACGCGTCCCTCCACAATGATGGTACCCATATCCAGGCTCAGTTCCCGCATGGGAACCGAATTCCCCTTGAAGGGCTTTCCGTAGAAGGTGTCGCCGGCTGCTGCCTGGGGTTTCTCCCGCTGCTCCTGCTTTGCCGTAATCGCGGGAAGGGACTCCAGCATGGAATCCCGCATGGACTCCATGGCGTCAAACAGCGCCTGTCCGGACAAATCCTGGCCGGCATGGATCTGAATCGTCACAGGGCAAGCGAACTTCTCCCGAAGCGAGCTGCATACCTGGGGGACAAGCTCCTCCAGGGCTTTCTTGCCGTTGGCGCGAAGCTGAATGTGGAGCTCGGTCCCCTCCCAGTTCCACTTTGCCCCCGCCAACGTGCCCCGGGTCATGGAATCCCTGCTGACGAAGAGCCACATCAGCTCCTCCGGTTCCATGCAGTGCAGCTGGGATTCCGGGTGCGTCGACGTTATCTCCAGTCTCTTCAGGCCGTAAAGCTCCGCGATTTCCTTTCCGGCAGTATCCAGCAGCCGCTGGGGAATATACCGGTCTGAATGCACCGCAACGCTTACACCCCTGGTTTCCGGATGGATATCGGCAGCGGCAATGGCCGCCTGAGAAAGGGCCTCACGAAGCTCCTCAGGCGGCACATAGTCCGGAAACATATTCAGTAAGTAAACCGTTTCATCCATAGGTAATTACATTTTCTCTATTCTTCGCAGCAGCGCAGGCAAAAGCTCGTCATAAGGCAGCTTTTCCACCTGCTCTCCCTTTTCAAAAATCATTCCCCAGCCGTCACCGCCGGCAATACCGATGTCCGCCTCCCGGGCCTCGCCGGGGCCGTTGACAACGCATCCCATTACAGCGACGGTGATGGGCTTGGAGCAGTCCTTGAGCGCTTGATCCACCTGATTCACCAAGCCGATCAGGTCGATCCGGGTTCTCCCGCAGGTAGGGCAGGAAATGATATTCACGCCCTCCTTCCGCAGCCCGGCAGCTTTCAGGATATCCTTCGCTGCGGAAACCTCCTCCACCGGATCGTCGGTAAGGCTGACCCGGATGGTGTCGCCGATTCCGTCTAAGAGCAGCGCACCGATGCCCATGGCGGATTTGATCAGTCCCTGCCGGACAGGCCCGGTTTCCGTGACCCCGATGTGCAGAGGATAGTCGCACCGGCTGCGGAATAATCTAGCCGCTTCCACCATGGTAGGAACCCGGGAAGATTTCATGGACACACAGGTATCGTAAAAGCCCTGTTTTTCCAGCAGCTCCAGATGCTCGAAGGCGCTTTCAACCAGAGCCTCCGCCGTGGGGTGCCCATATTTTTCCAGAAGCCGTTTATCCAGGCTTCCTCCGTTGACGCCGATGCGGATGGGAATATGCTTCTGCTTGCATACCTCCACCACCGCCCGTACCCGATCCTCCCCGCCGATGTTGCCGGGGTTAATGCGGATTTTGGCCGCGCCGGCCTCCGCGGCGGCAATGGCCAGCTTGTAGTCAAAATGAATGTCGGCCACCAGCGGCAGCGGGCTTTCCCTGACAATCTGCGCAAAACCCCTGGCCGCCTCCATGTTGGGCACCGCCAGCCGGGCAATCTGGCATCCTGCCGCGGCCAGCGCCCGAAGCTGTCCAAGCGAGCCATCCACATCCGTGGTTTTCGTATTCAGCATGGACTGAATCACCACCGGAGCGCCGCCCCCGATGGGAATTCCGCCCACAACAATCTGTCTTGTCATCTGTCTCATCCTTTTATCAGCACGAAAATATCCTTGAACATAATCAACGCCATCAGAGCCAGCAGAAGGATCATTCCGACTCCGTGGAGGTAGCCTTCATATTTGGGATTGATTTTTTCATGGGTCGAAGCTTCCACCAGGGTCGTAATCAGCAGACACACGATCCTGCCGCCGTCAAGGGCAGGAATGGGAAGCATATTCATCACAGCCAGGTTGATCGCGATAAAGGCACCAAAATAGATCAGATTCATCAGTGCATAGAAAAGGGAGGCGGAATCCTTGGCTACCTCGGTCATTTGCTGAACGATCATCACGGGGCCACCCACATCCCGGATCCCCGCCTGTCCGGTAAGCAGCATCTTCAGGCTCAGACGCACCATCCGAACCATATCCAGCGCAGAATTCCAGACATACTTCACCGTCTCGGTAAAACTCGCGGGAACCAGAGAAAAGCTGAACCCATAGCGCAGACTGGTGGAGCCATCCTCATTGGGGAATTCCCCTTTCACCATGGCGAAATCCTTCAGCTCAACCCGCTGACCGTCACGAAGGAGCACCAGATCGTGATTCTCTCCTCCGTTCAGATCCAGAATCATCTGAAAATCAGAATAGACATAGATCTTCTCGCCGTCAACCTCCAGAATCCTGTCCCCTTCCCGGATGCCATCCTCTCCTGCAATGGAGCATCCTTCCTCGATCTGCGTCACCACAGGCATAATGAACTGCTGATCCGGCCCAAAGAAAATACCCAGCAGCACAAGCCCCGTCAGGAAGTTCATAAGAGAACCCGCAGCCAGAATGATCAGCCGTTTCCACCAGGCGGCACGGTCAAAGGAGCGGGGGTCGTCGCTTCCGCCGTCCTCTCCCTCCATGGCACAGTATCCCCCGATGGGAATGCAGCGGATGGAGTACAGGGTTTCCCCTTTCTGTTTCTTCCAGATAGCCGGGCCCATAAACATGGAGAACTCATTCACCCGAACTCCGGACAGCTTTGCTGCCACAAAATGCCCCAACTCATGCAGAAAAATCAACAGACTGAACAGCGCAATCGCAAAAAGAATGCTCATAGTTTTCCTCGCTCATAATTGTTGCACGGCAAGTCGTGCGGCATGATCCGCCGCAAGCACCTGCTCCAGATCGGGTTCTTTGACAAAAGGAACCCGTTCCACCGCCCCGGATACCAGGCGGTAAATATCATAGAATCCGATTTCATCCCGAAGGAACCGGGCCACCGCTTCCTCATTAGCACCGTTCATGGCCGGGCAGGCCGTTCCGCCTGCCGCGGCGCACTCCCTGGCCAGACGCAGACAAGGAAACGCGTCCATATCCGGCCTTGCGAAGGTCAGCGGAGGGCAGGACGTAAGGTCCAGCGGTTCCACAGGGCAAACCGTTCTCTCCGGATAGGTCAGGGCCAGCTGAATGGGAAGGCGCATATCCGGCGTACCCATCTGAGCCATCACCGCGCCGTCCATGAATTCCACCATGCTATGCACAATGCTTTGCCGGTGAATAACCACATCCACCCGCTCCAACGGCATTCGGTACAGCCGCATGGCCTCGATTACCTCCAGGCCCTTGTTCATCAGCGTGGCACAGTCGATGGTGATTTTTGGCCCCATTTTCCAATTGGGATGCTTCAAAGCGTCCGCCTTCGTCACAGAGCGCAGCTGCCCCCCATCCATTCCATAGAAGGGGCCGCCGGAGCAGGTCAAAATGATCTTTTTCACTTCCCTGGGGCTTCCGCTTCCCATAAGGCACTGGAAAATCGCGGAATGCTCCGAATCCACGGGGACAATCTCCGCCCCGCAACGCTCTGCCTCTTCCATGACGATTTCCCCGGCGCAGACCAGGGTCTCCTTGTTGGCAAGGCCGATTCGTTTCTTTGCCCGGATGGCCGCCAGCGTGGGCTTCAGCCCCACCATGCCCACGACGGCGGTAATCACACAGTCCGCCTCCGGGATGGTGGCTGCTTCAATCAGCCCCGCCTCCCCCCAGCAGACCCGGATGGGCAGATCCCGGATTTCCTCCGCCAGCCGCTCCGCCGCCTCCTGGGTTGCCATAACAGCCAGGGACGGCAGAAACTCCCTGCACTGCCGCGCCATCCGCTCGACACTGGTGCCAGCGGTCAGGGCAGCGACACGCACCTGGGGAAGTCTCCCAATAATATCCAGACTTTGCCGGCCAATGGATCCGGTTGAGCCCAGAATACTGACATATTTTACCATACTTCCTCCGCCAGCGGCAGCAGGATCAGCAGGGCCTCCATCAGGGGGGCAACCATCATCATAGAATCAAACCGATCCAGAATTCCTCCGTGTCCTGGAATCAGGTTCCCGTAATCCTTAATTCCCGTTTGACGTTTGATAATGGAGAAGCAAAGGTCTCCGAAAACGCCCGCCGCGGAACCTGCCAGACCGTACAGGAGGGCAATGCCGTAGTTTACCCGGTACTTCAGGGCCAGCTGCATGATCAGCCCATAGACCACCATACCCAGCATGGCGCAGACTACGCCGCCGGCGACCCCTTCCAGAGTTTTGTTCGGGCTGACCACGGGAGCCAGCTTGTGCTTTCCGAATTTGAGACCGGCAAAGTATGCTCCCGCATCCGAGAGAAATGCCACCACAAAGGGGATCATAATCACTTCTCTGCCGTTGTACATCACCAGGATCCGAATCAAGGCGCTCAGCAGATACGGAACCACCATACCGGCGATGTAGCACATGGAAATTATCTCAAACCGAACCTTCACGTGGTTCGCCATCATCTCGGCGAACAGCAGAACAGAAAAGGCCATCAGGCCGATCATTGCATAGGCATGAACCGCGCCGAAGTAACTCCAAATCCCGATCGCAGCTGCCATCACACAACTGTAAATCACCAGCCGGACATGGCGCACCAGCCTGGTTCTGTACAGAAGCTCGTAGGCAGCGATTGCAAAAAGCAGTGAAAAGACAATCGCAGCTACGATTTCCGGCGCCACAAGCACCAGAAGCAGCAGAATCGGAACCAGCACAGCCGCGGCGATAATTCTTGTTTTCATTCTCTTTATGCCCCTCCAAAGCGGCGGTTGCGCCGATGATATTCTTCGATTGCCCGATCCAGATCCTCGGGTGTGAAATCAGGCCAAAGTACATTCATAAATACATACTCGGAGTATGCGGATTGCCACAGCAGGAAGTTACTGATTCGTTTTTCCCCGGACGGACGGACAATCAGCTCCGGATCCGGTACGCCGGAGGAATAAAGATACCGGGAAAAGATGTCCTCCGTCAGCTCCTCAGGATCACGCTTGCCCTCAGCCACCTCCTGGCTGAAGGCTCTGGCAGCACGGACGATCTCATCCCTGCCGCCGTAATTCAGGCAGAAATTTACCTGAACATCATATTCCTCCGACCTTCTCTCCGCGTCCAGGCACAGCTTTCGCAACTCCGGCGTCAGGCGGCTCAAATCACCGAAGAAACGGAACCGAACCCGGTTCTTTTCCATATCCGCCAAAGCCTCCACAAGATAGCGGTGCAGGAGCTTCATGATACCGGCCACTTCCTCCTGGGAACGACGCCAGTTTTCTGTGGAAAACGCATAAACCGTCAGATACTCCACGCCGATGGTTCTGCAATAATTGGCAATCCGTCGGAAGCTCTCCGCTCCGGCAGCGTGTCCTGCGGTTCTCGGGAGCCCTCGTTCTTTGGCCCAGCGACCATTTCCATCCATAATGATGGCAATATGTCTGGGGGGCGGCAGCTTATTCGTATCAGGAAGCGCCAAGGGAATACACCTCTCTCTGGATAATAAAAAGAGTAGCTCTGAATCAATCGTCAGAAACCGACTGCAAACGAAGTCTACGGAACCCCCGAAACAAAAGCAATACCGGAGCTGCCTCCCGTATTTCATGACGCACTGAGGACTAAGGTTTTCAGCCCTGCAGCCATAGACGATGTAGTCAGAGATTCCAAAGCCATTGGGGGCGCCACGCGCCCCCAATGGTCTGCTTTCGGCAGACTCAGATTGCCATCAGTTCCTTTTCCTTGGCAGCCAGGGCTGCATCCACCTTCTTGATATACTTATCCAGCATATCCTGCAGATCCTTTTCCGCCTTCTTCTGATCGTCCTCCGTGATTTCGGAGTTTTTCTTCAGCTTCTTCACATAATCCATGCCATCCCGGCGGATATTGCGCATAGCAACCTTGGCTTCCTCAGCGTATTTTTTCACCTGCTTGGTCAGATCCCGGCGACGCTCCTCTGTAAGCTGGGGGAATACCAGGCGGATCACCCGTCCGTCATTCTGGGGATTGATGCCCAGATCAGAGGTAAGAATCGCCTTCTGAATATCCTTCAGCAGCTTCGTATCCCAGGGCTGAATTACCAGCGTGCGGGCATCCGGGGAGGAAATGGTTGCCACACCGTTCAGGGGCGTTTCACTTCCATAGTATTGCACGGAAATCCGATCCAGAACCTTGGCGTTTGCCCGCCCAGCTCGGACGGCGTCGAAGTCCTCCTCCAGGTGGTCAAGGGTTCTGTCCATCTTTCTGCTGAATTCCTTAAAGTCAACGCTCATTTCATGTTCCTCCTTAGAATTTGTTCTTCACGGTGGTACCGATCTGTTCGCCGCGCACCACGCGGACAATGCTGTTTTCCTCGTCAAGGCCAAAGCAGACCATGGTCATATCGTTGTCCATCGCCAGGGCCATGGCGGTAATATCGGTGGCCTTCAGGTTCTTTGCAAGGGCCTCCGCATATGTAAGGTTGGTGTAGCGCACCGCGTTGGGGTCCTTGGCAGGATCGGCGGAATAAATGGCGTCCACGTTTTTGGCCATCAGGATGGCGTCCGCCTCAATTTCCACGCCCCGGAGCACCGCGCCGGTGTCCGTGGAGAAATAGGGATTCCCGGTTCCCGCCGCGAAGAGAACGACCTTCCCCTCGTTCAGATACCGCTCCGCGGTATCCCGGGTGAAGTATTCGGCGAACTTATTCATCTCCACCGCGCTGAGCACTCTGGCGTCCAGGCCGTGCTTTTCCAGGGCATCCGCCACGGCAATGGCATTCATCACCGTACCCAGCATTCCCATGGCATCGGCGTGGGAACGCTGCATTTTGTCGGCTCCATCCTTCACTCCCCGCCAGAAATTGCCCGCGCCGATCACCAGGCCAACCTGGACGCCCAGTTCCACACACTCCTTAATGGAGCCGCAAAGCGCGTTGACAATGGAAAAATCCAAACCTCTCCGCGCGTCCCCGGCCAGGGCCTCGCCGCTGACCTTCAGCAGAACGCGCTTATATTTCACCTCAGGCAAAGCTTGTCACTCCTTTTTGCTTTTCATATCCTTTCCTATTCTAATATAATTCAGCCAAATTGACAACCATAAAATTTAAGAATTCTTAAATTGTTTTTGATTATTTTACGATTTGCGATTTCTGTACACTTTCTACACATTATTCTATTTTGAAAAAACGGATTCTGGCTGGAATATCGGTTGAAAAAAATGTGCCTTTGGGATATAATGGCATATTATTGGAAACCTGAAATTTAGAGGAGATGGTATCAATGGCTGAAATCAACGAGAGTAAGAATTTCATCCACGCGTTTATCGACGAGGACATCGCCGAGGGCGGCCGCTTTGCCGGTCAAACGGTGCATACCCGGTTTCCCCCGGAACCCAACGGTTATCTGCACATAGGCCACTGCAAGGCTCTGATCATCGATTTTGGCACTGCGGAGAAGTACGGCGGTCTGTGCAATCTCCGGATGGACGACACCAACCCTACAAAAGAGGACGTGGAGTTCGTGGAGGCCATCAAGGAGGACATCCACTGGCTGGGCTTCGATTGGGGCGACCGCTTCTTCTACGGCTCCGACTATTTTGAGAAGGACTACGAGTACGCGGTGGAGCTGATTCAGAAGGGACTTGCCTATGTCTGCGAGTTGACTCCCGAGCAGTTCAAGGAGTACCGGGGAGATCTGAATACTCCCGCCATCTCCCCCTACCGGGACCGTCCTATTGAAGAGAGCCTGGATCTGTTCCGTCGGATGCGGGACGGCGAATTTGAGGACAACCGCTATACCCTCCGGGCCAAGATTGACCTGGCCTCCGGCAACTTCAATATGCGCGACCCGGTCATCTACCGGATCCGGCATATGCACCATCACCGCCAGGGGGACAAGTGGTGCATCTACCCCATGTACGACTTTGCCCATCCCATCCAGGACGCGCTGGAGGGGATCACCCATTCCCTGTGCTCCCTGGAATTTGAGAATCATCGGCCCCTGTATAACTGGGTCGTAGAGAATGTTTCCGTCCCTCACCATCCCCGTCAGATCGAGTTTGCCCGCCTTGGCATCGACCACACCGTGCTGAGCAAGCGGAAGCTCCGGGCCCTTGTGGAGAACGGCTATGTCTCCGGCTGGGATGATCCCCGGATGCCTACGCTCTGCGGCCTGCGCCGCCGGGGCTATACTCCCGCTTCCATCCGCAACTTCTGCGAGCGGGTAGGAGTAGCCAAGTCCCCCAACACCATTCCCTATGCTTTCCTGGAGTTTTGCCTGCGGGAGGATCTGAACGAAACCGCTCAGCGGGTCATGGCAGTTCTGAAGCCCGTGAAGCTCACCATCACCAATTACCCCGAGGGAAAGACCGAGCTGGTCACCGTGGAGAACAATCCCAACCATCCCGAGGATGGAACCCGGGAGGTCAGCTTCTCCCGGAATCTGTGGATCGAGGCGGACGATTTCCTGGCCGAGCCGATTCCTAAGTACAAGCGGCTCTACCCCAATGGGCCGGAGTGCCGCCTGAAGGGGGCATACCTCATCCGGTGTACCGGCTGTGTCACCGATGAAAACGGCAATGTCACCGAGGTGCTGGCTACCTACGACCCTGAATCCCGGGGCGGAGATCCCGCCGACGGCAGGAAGGTCAAGGGCGCTACCATCCACTGGGTGGATGCCGAAAACTGCTGCGACGCGGAGGTCCGGCAGTACGAGAATCTCTTTGACGATCCCGACCCCGACGCCTCCGGCAAGGATTTTCTCAGTTGCCTGAACCCCCATTCCCTGGAGGTTCTCACCGGCTGCAAGGTGGAAGCCGCCCTCCGGGACGCCAAAGCCCCCGCCTCCTATCAGTTCATGCGGCTTGGCTACTTCTGCCCCGACAGCAAGGACTGCACCCCCGATCACCTGGTGTTCAACCGCTCTGTCAGCCTGAAGGACAGCTTCAAGCCCGGCAAATAACATCGCAGCCCGCCGCATTCGCGGCGGGCTGCTTCTCATCTACATCCTGTGTTCCCGGGCATATTCCCGGAAAGCCGGTGTTTTCGACCAATACTGTATTCCCCAATGTTCAAAATCCCATTGGGAGCTGTACTGGTTGCATTCGTAATCAATATAATACAGGATTCCATCCTGCAGCACAAAATTGGTCGGAAAATAGTCGATGTTGATCCCTGCTGGATAAAGCTTTGCGCACATGGCACGAACCTGCTCCAGGCAGCATTCCGGCAGCCGATCCTCCAGCACCATTTTCGATACCGTATCTCCCCGGATATACTCCTTCAGAATTCGTTCCTGCTTCTGATCCACATCCAGCATCACCGGCATGGGAATCCCCAAACCGCGAAGGGTTTCGTAATCCCGAAGCTCCGAAGCCAGCTTGTCCCCAAACTGGTAGTAATCGCATGGCTCGTGGTGGATCTGCTTGAGCACATATTCTCTTTCCCCGTCCGTTACCAGGTAAGAATATCCGCCCTTCCCTTTTCCAAGCAGCCTGCGCATACGGAATTCCCTTCCATTGACATCCATTGCCTCTTCCATCATCCCGTCCCTTCCTTTTCACTAAAATGATTCTGCACACTCCTGCCTGTTTGTTGGCGTATATAAGCATATCACAGGATTTCCAAATTGTACAGCAGCATTCAGCGCCTCTTCCGCGATCCCATTTTTTACTACAATGTGCTTACCGGCTTAAGACAACACCGCACAATTGCGTCAGCGGATCTCAACGGATCTTTTGCACCATTTCTGCAGTTTCAAAAACGGGAAATACATACAGTATTC
>CAMFFO010000011.1 GCA_945949735.1 uncultured Clostridia bacterium
CGACCAGTGTGCGCACTGGTCTCGCAATGACAGGAAACTTGGAGCGAAGCGACAAGCACCAATTTGTCAGGCTGCTGATTTACTCCAGAGACAATCAGCCTGATTCACCGGAACAGTCGCTGGGGGGGATGCCGTACTGGGTTTTGAAGGCGCGGTAGAAATTGGCGTAGTCCCCGAAGCCGCAGCTTGCGTAGACTGTGCCCG
Organism: uncultured Clostridia bacterium; assembly: GCA_945949735.1. GTDB lineage: Bacteria > Bacillota > Clostridia > Oscillospirales > Oscillospiraceae > Faecousia. The sequence continues at coordinate 205 of CAMFFO010000011.1, forward strand.
GGGCGGCGCCGGATTGGAGCAGCTGTTTGGCGATCATCAGCCGTTTCAGGATGATATAGCGGTAGACGCTGGTGCCCACTGCCTTGCTGAAGGTATGGGAAAGGTGGTATTTGCTCACATAGAACCGCTGTGCCAGAAGCTCCAGAGAAAGCTCCTCCCGGTAATGGTCGTTGATGTAGCTGAGCACCTGGGAGATCAGGGCCGGGGTTTCCTCCGGGGCGGGTGTCTCCTGGGGAGCCCGAAGGGCCAGCCGGTTCACCAGCACCAGAAACTGTATGAGTATCCCCTCCGCACAGAGGCTGCTGGCGTAATCTTCGCCGGAGCGTTCCCGTGCCAGGGCTTCCAACAGCGATTGAAGCTGCTCCCGCTGGGAAGCAGTGGGGTGCACCAGATTGGAGTGGGTGGGCAGGGAAGTGTCAAAGCATCGGCTGAGGCTTTCCGTTTCCCCGCCAAAGCGTTCCAGATAGGCTTTGCTGATCCACAGAACCATCCGCTCGTAGGGCTGCTTGCCGGGGTGTAGGATGGGCTGATGCAGCTCCATAGGGTTGATGAGGATCAGATCTCCGACCTGGGGATGGTACAGCTGGCCCTCCACCCGGTACTCCACCTGGCCGCTGAGAAAGAGGTAAATCTCAAAAAAGTCGTGGTGATGTACCTCTACATCCGACAGACTCTCATCCCGGTAATGGAAGATTTCGTAATCCGACCGGCGCATACTTTGCCGCGGATCAAATAATTGGGTACGTCCCCGCATTGTCCTCACCTCGTGCTCCATATTATCACAAGATTTACAATGTGTCAAACAATCTTAGCAATTTTCATTGCGAAAAATAGGAGGTATACTAATATCAAGCGAAATAAAAAATAAGGAGGAGTTCCAATGCCAATGCAAATGGGTTTCCGATGGTACGGCGAGGGCAATGACAAGATTACCCTTGCGGACATCAAGCAGATTCCCGGCGTCACCAGCATCGTTTGGGCCCTGCACCACAAGCTGCCCGGAGAAATCTGGGAAGTGGAGGAGATTGCCGAGGTTCAGAAGCAGCTTGCCCCCTATGGTTTCAACATGGATGTAGTGGAGTCCGTGAATGTCCACGATGACATCAAGATCGGCCTGCCCACCCGGGACAAGTACATCGAAAACTACTGCCAGACCATCCGCAACCTGTCCAAATTCGGCGTGAAGGTCATCTGCTACAACTTCATGCCCGTTTTCGACTGGACCCGCTCGAACCTCTTCCATCCGGTGGGGGACGGCTCCACCGCCCTGTTCTATGAGAAGAACATGATCCAGGACGACTACAACGCCATGGCCAAGTACATCCTGGACTTTACCGAGAAGTACAATATGTCCTTCCCCGGCTGGGAGCCGGAGCGGATGGCAAAGCTGGACGAGCTGTTCAAGGCTTACAAGGACGTTGACCACGAGAAGCTGTGGGCCAACCTCAAGTACTTCCTGGAGGCCATCATGCCCACCTGCGAGGAATGCGATATCAAAATGGCCATCCACATGGACGATCCCCCCTGGGACATCTTCGGCCTGCCCCGCCTGCTGATCAACGAGGAGAACATCGACCGGTTCCTGAAGATGGTGGATAATCCCTACAACTGCCTGACCCTGTGCTCCGGTTCCCTGAACGCGGATCCCAATAACAACGTGGCGAGTGTCGTCCGCAAGCACTGCGACCGGATCGCCTTCGCCCACATCCGCAATGTCAAGCACTTCCCCAACGGGGACTTCTCCGAGGCCAGCCACCGGGACTGCGACGGGGATACCGGCATTCTGGAGATCCTGAAGGCCTACCACGACTGTGGCTACGAGGGCTACATCCGCCCCGACCACGGCCGTCACCTGTGGGGCGAGGGCCCCGGCACCGTGCGCCCCGGCTACGGCCTCTATGACCGGGCACTGGGCATCATGTACATGCTGGGCGTGTGGGATATGCTGGATCGCCTTGATGGAAAGATTTAACTGGAGGTAATGAAAATGGCAAATCTTCCTTTGAATATTGATTATAGCGGCAAGGTTGTGGTTGTGACCGGTGCGGGCGGCGTGCTGTGCGGCGTCATGGCCCGGGCCTTTGCCGAGAGCGGCGCCAAGGTGGCGGCTCTGGACCTGAACGAGGATGCGGTGAAGAAGCTGGCGGAGGAGCTGAAGGCCGAAGGCTTCGTCTGCGAGGGCTACAAGGCCAATGTTCTGGACCCCGAGGCGCTGGAGGCCGTGCATCAGGCGGTGCTGGCCGACCTGGGCCCCTGCGACATTCTGGTGAACGGCGCCGGCGGCAACAATCCCCGGGCCACCACCGACAACGAGTACCAGCACGAGGCCAAGGAGGGCACCAAGACCTTCTTTGATCTGGACCCCAACGGCGTGGACTTTGTGTTCAAGCTGAACTTCCAGGGCACGCTGCTTCCCACTCAGGCTTTTGCCAAGGATATGGTAGAGAAAAAGAGCGGCTGCATTCTGAACATCTCCTCTATGAATGCCTATATTCCGCTGACGAAGATTCCTGCCTACTCCGCGGCCAAGGCCGGTATCTCCAACTTTACCCAGTGGCTGGCCACCCATTTTGCCGGAACCGGCATCCGGTGCAACGCCATTGCTCCCGGCTTCCTGGTTTCCAACCAGAACAGAAATCTGCTGTTTAACGCCGACGGCTCCCTCACCGCCCGGAGTGCCAAGATCCTGAACGGAACTCCCACCGGTCGGTTTGTTGAGGCCGAAGAGCTGCTGGGCGCGGTGCTGTTCCTGTGCGATGACCGGGCTGCTTCCGCCATCACCGGCGTAGTTCTGCCCATCGACGCCGGCTTCTCCGCCTACTCCGGCGTGTAATTTCTGAATAATTGAGTTTGAACCCCCTCAGAGCCATGCTCTGAGGGGGTATTGCCGTTGCAGGGAATCAGGCGGAAAGGAAAACGCCAAATTGTTGTTTGAAAAATAACACTGTCATTGCGAGACCAGTGCGCACACTGGTCGTGGCAATCCCCCTGTTGAGAGGAACCAAGTATCGATTACCACCAAAAATCGAAGGAACCCCCATTTTTTGGGTGCTAATCGGTACATTTCCCCTCTAAGTAAGGGGATTGCCACACCACTTAAGCGGACTGGTTCGCAATGACAGATAATTTTGAACGCGAAGCGAAAAACACCAATTTATCCAAAATTGACGCCGGAATAGGTGGTGTTGACTTCCTCGCAGAATTCATAGCCATGGTCGGAGATCCATTGCAGGGTGTGGCGGCTGTCCGGGTAGACGGCCAGCTGGGCCGCGCCGGTGGTTGTATCCCACAGGGAAAAATAGATGCACTGCCTTTTTGTGCCGTCTTGCAGCGTGAAATATCCGTTGTGGAAATTGCCCCGCTGCATCATGGTGCGCTCGTCACAGTCCAAACGAATGGCTTCCATTAAGGAGGCGGCATCCTGGGGGCTCAGGGACCTCTCTGCGTCCTTATTCATGGATTCGAAGAGGATCTGAAGCGCGTGATTCGGGTCGAAGGGGGTGTCGCCGAAATTCGCGTGCTCCCACACCGCTTCCCAACGGCTGAGGAACTCCCGAATAATATCTCCTTCCTCCAGGGAGACCCAGACGGGATAGCGGCGAACTACGGCGCGGCCGCTCTTCATCGTGAACGCCAGAGTCACGGTGTCGGCACGCAGATGCTCCTCATCCATGTCATAGCCGCCTTCCCCGTAGAAGAAGCCTTCCCCGGGTATTTCCGCGTTCCGCAGCCCCTCCGGGGAGGATTCTATGTATGACCGGGGATAGGAGCCGGTGTCCTGCACCCGGTCCTCCAGGGCCATTTCCTGGAGTGTAAGAAGCTGCCGCATCTCCGGTTCGTCGGTGACTTCCAGAGAATAACCCCCGGATACAATGCAGACGGATTGGAGCTTCTCCGGCTGGGGCTTCCAATCGTCGATGCCCAGGATATCGAATCTGGTAGCCGCAATGCTGAGCGCCAGAACGACGGCCAGAATGCCGAAGCCAAGGAAGCTCTTTCCGCCAAAGACCCGGGTACTCCTGGCCAGGAACATTCTTCCGCCGAACCAGCCCACAGCCAGTCCGAAGGCCAGGAAGAGGTAGCTCATACCGGGCCGGGAGGAGATCTGGTAGCCGAAGAACATAGTCATGGCGAGCACAGAGAGCACCGCGGCGGAGACGGAGCAGCAAACCTGGAACACGGGATGAAGCACCCGGACGGCCATCGCGTCCCCGGCGCACTCCAGGTGGCGGCGGCGATAGAGGAGCAGGGAGGCCCCCAGCAGGAGCAAGCCCACAGCAGCCCAGACGGCAAGCCGGGCCACATTTGCCCCATGAATCTGGAAGGCCGCGACAAAATTCTTGTCCGGAAATCTTTGCAGCAGAGCGTTGTAGTTTTCAATCTCCACAAGGCTCAGGCCGGTCATGGCACAGGGGGTCAGCAGATTGGGGATCGTCTCCGTCAAAACCACGCCGTAGAGCATGGGAACATAAACGGCGTTCAGAGCCGCGTAAATCAGGTAGGCCCCGCAGTTCAGCAGCGCATAGATTGCCAGCATGGCCGCCCGGTTTCCGGTGAGGAATACGCAAAACACCGCGATGCCGAAGAAGGTGAGAAATTGCAGATTCGCCGCAAGGAACCACCACAGGGCAATTGCCCAGGCATTTACAACGCAGGTGGCGTTCAGCAGCGGAATGCAGGCCAGGGTCATAAGTCCGGTGGGAACCAGGGAGAAGGTCAGGCCGGAAAGGACACCCGTCACAAAGATGGTCTCCCGCCGCACCGGCATGGCGTGCAGCCCCATGCACAGCCGGGAGTTGAAGAGATCCCCGAAGAGCAGCATGGCGATCAGCGGGCCGAACAGCAGGTTCACCGCCACCATGACCTGGATGCTCTCCACCACCCGGGAGGCAAACCAGAAGCTGCGCGCCATATCCCGGTCATCCTGGTACATGAGCAGAAGCCCCATGAACAGGCACAGAATATAGAGCAGGAATACCGGCGCGAACCGGGTGAGATTCTTCCGGTACAGCTGTTTGTTAAAGAAGGATGTTCTTGACCGCATCCTGGACACCTCCCAATTCGTAGATAAAGATTTCCTCCAGAGAAAGGGGCAGCAGGTCAAAATAGTCCGGCTTTGCCGCTGCCGCCCTGGCGTTGATCTCCTCGACCTTGCCCCGGACAATGAGGGTTTTCAGCCTTCCGGAGCTGGATTCGTGAAGCACCTCCAGGTTCTGCGGAATACTGCCGACAATCTGGAGCTTATGGGTCAGACCCTGCATATCCGCAAGACTGCGCTCCAGAAGCATCTTCCCGTGATCCATGATGCCCACATGGTCGCACACATCCTCCAGCTCCCGCAGGTTGTGGGAGGATATGAGCACGGTCATGGAATGCTCAGCCACGCTGCCCAGCAGCAGGCTCATGACCTGGCGGCGCATGATGGGATCCAGACCGTCCACAGGCTCGTCCAGAATCAGCACCTCCGGCCGCGCGCTGAGGGCCAGATGGAAGGCTGCCTGCTTCTGCATACCCTTGGAGAACCGGCGGATGGGGCTCTTCCTTGGAAGCTGAAAGACATCGTACAGCTCCCCGAAAAGCTTGTCGTCGAAAGAGGGGTAAAGCCCCCGGTAAAAACTCCGCATTTCCTCCAGACTGGCGGAAGGGAAGTAGAATACCTCGTCTGGAATGGAGGCGATCCGCCGCTTGGCGTCGGGGTTTTCGTAAATGGGACTGCCGTCCAGGGAGACCTCTCCGCTGTCCGGGCGGTAGACCCCGGTGAGGTGGCGGATGGCGGTGGATTTCCCGGCGCCGTTGGGGCCCACCAGACCGTAGACCGCTCCCGTTGGAACCTGCAGGCTCAGGTCGTCCAGGGCCCTGAAGCCAGAAAAGGTTTTGGTGATGTGGCTCAGTTCAAGCATTGTTTCCTCCTCCTTGACCGATTCGGTCTATCAGGTTCTCTTTGGCTATGCCCAGGGCCATCAGCGCGGATGCCGCTTCGTCGAATGCGGAAAACCACCGCTCCAGCTCCCGGCTCCGGGCGTCGCTTCCGCAGACAAAGCAGCCCTTCCCGGGAACCGTGGCGATCCAGCCCTCCATTTCCAGCTGGCGATAGGCACGCTGGATGGTATTCGGGTTAATGGCCAACTGGGATGCCAACTCCCGGACGCTGGGGAGCTTCTGAGCGTGGGGCAGAATTCCGGCGCATATCTGCTCCTTCAGTCCGTCGACGATCTGGATGTATATGGGCCGGGCATCCCGATAGTCCAGATGAATCATAGAATCCCTCCTAACTGTACTAGCTGTCCTAGTACAGTTAGTATAGCGATAGGACAGCGGGCTGTCAAGGTGGGAAATATTTAAGATTTTCTTTAGAGGGAGGAAAGGCAGAAGGGAAATTGGTGCTTGGAGATTTCAAACGTGCTTCGTCTTTACTGTAGGGGAGCCATTCATGGCTCCCGTGACGCGGTACGTTTTCGCCGAAATGCTGGGAGTATCGGAACATTTCACCGCCGGGAGCCATGAATGGCTCCCCTACAGTGTTATTCCGACATTTCCAAAACTGATCTGCAAACACCAATTTATCTCTCCGCTGCACTGTCCTCAAAACAAATTCCCCGGAGGCGGGGGCCTCCGGGGATGTGGGGGATTCGGTCAGACAAAGCGGCGGAAGAAGGCGGCGCTGTCGTCGTTGCAGGCTTCGGCTTCCGGCAGGACAATGTTCACATGGAACACATGGCCAACCTCTTTCCGCTCCGGTGTGCCATAGCATTTCCACTGGCAAGGGATGCCCTTGGAAGTGAGGAAATCATACATGGGCTCGGCATTTTCCCGTAGGAAATCATTGCAGGAGGTGGTGATAAATGCCGGGGGATATTGCTCCGTAATGGCATCCAGCACCTTCAGGCGGGGATCCTCCGGGGAAAGCTCCCTGCCCAGGTAATCCAGAGACAGGCCCTTGCGGGGGGTGGCAAGCCAGGAGTCCACATTGTACATTCCGCAGTTCAGACCGACAGCGCAGATGTGAACCTGGGCAGGATTCAGGGCAAAAAGCGAGGCATAGGCAGGGTTCGTATGGATGGCGGCGTATTGGCTGGCCAGCTGGGCGCCTGCGGAGTCCCCCAGGAGGATGATTCGCCGGGGATCCAGATGGTACCGCTCCGCATTGACCCGCACCCATTCCAGCACAGCATTGGTATCAAACAGTGGCGTAGGGAACTTCCACTTGGGGGCAAGACGGTAGTTGAAATTCACAAAGGCGAAGCCCCGACGGGCCATATCCATGCCGTAGCGACGGTAAATCTCTTTGCTGCCGTAGACATAGCCGCCGCCGTGGATGCTGACGATGGTGGGAAGAGGTTCGGACGTTCCGTCAGGATAGTAGACATCCAGCAGATTCCATTTTCCCTCGGGGCCGTAGGAGATGTTTCGGCATTCGGTGATGCCCTTGGGCAGCGGGATCGCGGCATCCCGCTTCCGGTCAGATTTGCCCGCCTGCAGATGAAAAAGAAGGCTTTGCAGTGACATGACAGTTCCTCCTTGGTATATAGAATGATAAGGAACCACTGAATAAATCGTCTACGGCTGAGCAGCGGATCCTTTGCTCCCTCAGTGCAGTTTGGAAAATCGGAAATACATACAGTATTCCTCGATTTCCCAAACTTTCTGAGGAGGCAAAATCTCTCGCTGTCAGCTCTTGCCGATTTATTCAGAGCTTCCATAATCCTATTATAGCATAGCAGGCTGCCGAGATGTTAACAAATCATGAAGGAATGGAAATCGCTGCCCGGGTGGGCGGCGACGTGTTATACGGTGGGAAGCAGCTTGGCGTGCTTCAGGGCAGGGCGGAGGGCAAGGTAGAAGATGGATGCGACGACCACCGCTACCACGGCATTGACCAGGGTGGTCACAGCGCCCATCTTGGCCCAGATGGCGGCGGCCTCCTGGGGAACGCCCAGAAGATAGGTCTTATAGAAGTATCCCACTACCGGGTCGGCGATCACGTTAAAAGCCATGCCTGCCGCGCTGGAGAGCACCGTGGCGATGGGAAGGGACACCTTCCGGGCCTCTTCCTTGCTGATGTGAAACACCTTGTGGGCGACAAAGCCGGCAACAAGGCCGATGCCCAGCTTCAGCAGAAAGGTCTTGGGCGCCGAGGTGACGTAGCCTGTGGTCAGGTCGGCGATGGTCATGCCCACCGCGCCGGACATTCCGCCCCAGAAACCGCCGATGAACAACGCGGCCAGGACGCAGAACACATTGCCCAGGTGGAAAGCGGTTTTCTCGGTTCCGACCGGAATATCGATGCGGAAATAGGAGAAACCGATGTAGCACAGCGCCGCGAAAAGAGCAGCCATAGCAAGGGTCAGAGTTTGTTTGCTTTTCATGTGAGTACCTCCTCGTTCAGGTTGGGGGCTATTATAGCATCAACAGGTAATAAATATAGTGTCAAAAACATTATGAAAAATAATACCAGATCGCGGGAAGGAAATAGGGCAGCACCGCACAATTCGGCAAGAACCGGAGGCGAGGGATTTTTCCTCAGCCGAAAGTTTGGAAAACAGGGGAATACTTGGTGTATTTCCTGTTTTCCAAACTGCGCGGATGGGGGAAAAGACCCGCCATCCGCCCGCAGACGCAATTGTGCGGTGCTGCCATAGAATAACCAGCGTAATATTTCCGAAATTTCCCGAAAAGGGCTGTACAGAACGGGAAAGAGATGCTATAATACCTCATATCGCCTTTATACTTAGGAAACTCTGAACAACATATTTGAAAGGGGATCCCATTATGAGACTGATTCGCGCAAAGGATTACGGCGATGTGAGCCGGAAAGCGGCAAACATTATTGCGGCCCAGATTCAACTGAAACCTGACTGTGTTCTGGGCCTGGCGACAGGCAGCAGCCCTGTGGGAACCTATAAGGAACTGATTGCCAAGTACAACGCGGGGGAACTGGACTTCTCCCAGGTGAAAACTGTAAATCTGGATGAGTATGTGGGCCTGACCAAGGACCATGACCAGAGCTATGCCTACTTCATGCGCAGCAACCTGTTTGACCATGTGAACATCGACCAGGCCAACTGCAACATTCCCAACGGCATGAACCCGGATGCCGCAGGGGAGTGCGCCCGGTATGACGCGGTGATTGACGCGCTGGGCGGCGCGGATCTGCAGCTGCTGGGCCTGGGGCCCAACGGACACATCGGCTTCAATGAGCCCGCCGACGCCTTTGTCAAGGGTACCAACAAGGTGGAGCTCACCGCTTCCACCATCGATGCCAACGCCCGGTTCTTTGCCAGGCGGGAGGATGTGCCCACCCACGCCTACACCATGGGCATTGGCTCCATTATGAAGGCCAAGCGGGTGCTGCTGGTGGTCAATGGCGCTGCCAAGGCCCAGGCGGTGAAGGACTGCTTCTTCGGGCCCATCAAGCCCCAGGCTCCCGGTTCTATTCTGCAGCTCCATCCGGATTTCATCCTGGTGGCCGATGAGGCGGCACTGTCCCTGGTTCTCGATCAGCTGTAAGCTGTGGATTCACGCTCCCGAGGCGGTTATTCCGCTCCGGGAGCATTTTTTTCGAGAAGGCAACTCCTGGTTGACAAGGTTCCAGGGAGGGCTGGTGGAACCGCAACAGGAGTTTTCGGTAAAATGAGGGCATAAATTCACTCTGGAGGTGCGTATAATGAACATTGCGGACAGAATTCAGCAGCTGCGTAAGGCAAAGGGGATCTCCCAGGAGGAGCTGGCGGATAAAATCGGGGTATCCCGGCAGGCGGTGTCCAAGTGGGAAAGCGAGCAGACCACGCCGGATGTTGAGAAGGTTCTGCTGCTCAGCGACTTCTTTGATGTGACGACGGATTATCTTCTGAAGGGCATCGAGCCAGCGCCCGGGGAAACGCCGCCCGCCAGGGAGAAGCCCGACGCCCGGATATTCTCCATAACGGGAACGGCATTCAACTGCATGGGGCTGATTCTGGCTGCGATGGTTTGGTATGAAGAACAGACTGCCACCGCTACAGCCGTTGGGCTGATCCTGTATGTGATCGGCTGCATGATTTACGGAATCGGGATGACGGTATCGGATCCGGTCACAAAACCCCAGGCAAAGCGATCCTTTTGGAGCATCAACATTTGGGTGCTTTCTTTTCTCCCCATGTCTCTGGTGTACAACATTCTCGCGGGCGGCCGCTATACCGCGCCCTATCCCATTCCTGTGGGCTCCATGGCTTTCTATGGACTGTTCTGGATCGTGTATATTGGCGCAGGAACCGCGGCGGAGCTGCTGATCCACAGAAAAAGGGAAAAATGAAACGATAAAACGTTGTACAGGTTATCGGTTCTAAGGCAACACCGCATAATGGGGCAAGGAGATTCGGCCAGTGTTTTGACCCGGGCGAAAGTATGGAAAATGCGGGAATACTGGATGTATTTCCCATTTTTCATACTGCACGATTGGGGCAAAAGATCCGCCGAAGCCCGCAACTCCCACCTAAGCGGTGTTGCCCTAATACGCTGCACATCAATTTCCCTATTCGGGCAGGGACAGTGGCGTGGAGAGTATAGCGGGCGGATTATGGGGTATCCTCCTTTTGGAAAGGGGATATAGAAATGGATTTTGCCTATTCGGAAACCAGGAAGAATCTGGCGCGCTCCTTTGCGGGGGAAGCCCAGGCGCGAACCAGATACACCATTTACGCAAAGGTGGCCCGGGAAGAAAACTGCGAATGGATCGCACGGATTTTTGAGGAAACTGCCGCCAACGAGGCCGTTCACGCGGAGGAATTTTTGGAGCAGCTGAAGGAGCTCGGGGGCTGTGCGGAGAATATTCCTGTGGACGGCGGATATCCGTTCCAGCTGGACTCCACCGCGGAGAACCTGGCCTACGCCGCGGAAGGGGAGAAGCAGGAGCACCAGGATGTATATCCGGCGTTTGCTGAGGTTGCCCGCAGGGAGGGCTATAAGGACGCGGCCCGGCTTTGGATGCAGATCGCGCGAATTGAGCAGCTCCATTACGATACTTTCCGGGAGCTGCACACTCAGCTGATTCGGGGGGAGCTTACCGAAAAGGAGGAAAGCACGTCCTGGCGGTGCCTGAACTGCGGGTATCCCTATGAGGGAATCCGCGCCTGCGACCCCTGCCCGGTATGCGGAAAAAGCGCGGGATGGCAGGCAGGAACCCTGACATCCCCGGATGTTTCGGAGAAAAAGTAAGGATATTTGCAACTTCCTGTTTACAGAACCCAAAGGCTTGTGGTATGATAACCGATAGGATTCTATAACAGAGGTTGCTGCAATGGACTATATCGTATTGGACATGGAATGGAATCAGCCCTGGCCGGGGTCGCCTTCCTCCAAAAAGCCTCTTCCCGTTCAGATCCGGGGGGAGATTATTCAGATCGGCGCGGTTCGGCTGACGGAGGATTCCTCGGTGACCGATGAGTTCCAGGTGATGGTGAAGCCGAAGTTTTACCGTCACCTGAACCGCCGGGTCAGTAAGCTCACCGGGATCAAGGAAACCCGGCTCCGGGATGAGGGAATTCCCTTTCCGGAGGCCGTGGAACGTTTCCGGCAGTGGTGCGGGGAGGATATTGTGTTTCTCACCTGGGGCTTTGACGACATCGGAATTCTTCGGGAAAACCTGCGCCTTTACGCCCTGGAGGAAGGGTGGACGGAGCGGTGGTACAATGCCCAGATGGTTTTCAACGCCCAGACTGACGGCTCCAACTCCCAAAAGGCTTTGAAAACCGCCATGGAGATCTTTGGCATAGAGGCCAGCCGTCCCGCCCATGACGCCCTGGGAGACGCTTACCACACCGCTCTGATCTGCGCCAGGTTGGATCTGGAACGAGGTATGAGGGAATATGATCAGGCCCTCAAGAGCCATGAGAACGGCTTTCATGGAGCGGAGCTTCCCGGCTGCATCGACCGGAAGGTTTTCTACGATTACACGGATAAGCACGCAGCCCTCAGCGCCATGGCGGGCGCTGAGAATATTTGCCCCGTCTGCGGCGGAAAAATGCTGGGCTCCCGCTGGTTTGCTCAGCCGGGACGCAGATACATGGATCTTGCCACCTGCCCGGTAGATGGAAAATTCCTGATCCGCGTGCGTCTGTCCCAGCAGGAGGACGGACGGATCCGGGTCAGCCGCCTGACCTATGAGGCCACCTCCGAGGCTGCCGAGGCCTATGCCCGCCGGGCGGAAAAGGCGGATCCCGAGGAGCCAACCCGCCCCCGCCGCCGCAGGAGACGGAGCAGATCCTCCACTGCGAAAAAGGAAAACGAAACCACATGATACGAAGCACCTGCTCCCGCAGAATGGGAGCAGGTGCTTTTTCCGGGATTATGACGATTCGTCGGGAATTCTCCCGCAAAAGGGAGCCGTTCCGGGGAATAGGTAAATTGGTGTTTGTTGGGCTGTGCCCCAAATTACCTGTCATTGCGAGACCAGTGCGCACACTGGTCGTGGCAATCCCCCTGTTGAATGGAACCAGGTAACGATTACCACCAAAAATCGCTATGTTTCCCCGCTCTGTAGGGCAATTGTCGATACATTTCCCTTCTAACTGGGGGATTGCCACACCAGTCTGCGGACTGGTTCGCAATGACAGGAAATATGGAGTCAGCGCACTAAACAACAATTTGTCGTACTGCTGAGTTAATCCGATAAGCACATTTCAAATTATCCCCGAAGGGGATACCACAACTGTCCACTTTCCACTGTCAACTGTCTACTGCAGCCGTGCGATAAACACCAATTTACCGCGTTGATGGATAGAGGCAATCGTTACCGGATGAGATTGCGTGGTCAGCAGAGGCCGGGGAAGAACCATTTCACGGTCCAGGAAGCGGTGAGAAAACCGATAAAGTCCGCGAAAAGGGCGGCGGGAAGGGTATAGCGGGTTTTGCGGATGCCCGCCGCGCCGAAATAGATGCTGATGGTATAGAAGGTGGTTTCCGTGGAGCCCAGCATCACGGCTGCGGTGACCCCGACAAGGGAGTCCACACCGTAGGTGGCCATCAATTGCGCGCCCACCGCCAGAGCCGCGCTGCCGCTGATGGGACGGATCAGCACCAGCAGGGCGGTTTCCGGCGGAATTCCGAAAAAGGACAGCGCCGGGGCGAAGAACTGCCCCAGCAGCTCCATGGCCCCGGATTCCCGGAGCATGGTGACGGCTGTCAGAAGAAGAATCAGCGCCGGGAGGATGGAGCTGAGAAGCTTGAGGCCCTCTCCGGCTCCGGTCAGCAGGATGTCGTAGGCATTCTCCTTCTTTCGAAGGGCGGCAAGGGCAGGAATCAACAGCAGCAGAGGCACCAGGTAGTCCGTCATCGGCGGCACAGCCTCCCCAGAATCCAGGCTGCGGCGACTCCCAGTCCGGCGGAGCAAATGCTGCTGACCCAGACTGCCGGGAGAATTGCAAAGGGCTGCGCACACCCCAGGGCGCCGCGGACGGCGGCCACGTTGGCGGGGATCAGCTGAATGGAGGCTGTGTTCAGAACGATCAGCCGGCAAAGCTCGTCCGTGGCCTCGTCGCCCCGCTTTAAGCGGCGGGCGGCGCAGATGCCCATGGGGGTGGCAGCGTTGCCCAGGCCCAGAAAATTGGCGCAGACATTGGCGCTCAAATCCCGGGCCAGCTCCGGATCGGATCGGCTGGACGGAAAGAGCCTGCCGAGTATGGGACGAAGCAGTTTGGAAAGGCCGTCCGTGATTCCACATCGCCCCATCAGCGCGCCCACGCCTGTCCACAGGCAGACGGAGCCCGCCATGGATACTGCAAGGGTTACCCCGGATTGGGCGCCCTGGAGCACCGCGCTGCCCAATTGCGCCCCCCGGCCCGTAATCGCGGCGCAGAGAATGCTGACGAACAGAAACAGGCACCAAATCCAACTCATGACCATGACGATCCCTCCTGATGGACAGTATGCAGGACAGAAAGAGAAAAATGTATGGTGAAATTACACAAAAAATTTAGACGATTACAAAATGTATTTGACACGTCCGCACCCGGATGATATATTCATAAAATAAATAAGCCGTTGTGCGGTCGACGCATGGGGCTTTGTATACAGGAAGGGAGTTGGCTGCAATGAAGTCTACGGGGATCGTTCGAAAGGTGGACGAACTGGGGAGAATTGTCCTTCCCATAGAGATTCGCAGGACGCTGGACATTGCGGAAAAGGACGAACTGGAGATTTTCGTGGAAAATGAACGGATTGTCCTGCAGAAGTTTGAGCCTGCCTGCGTGTTCTGTACTGCCTCCCGGGGCCTGGTTGCCTTCCGAGGGAAAAACATCTGCAAGGATTGTCTTGAAGCGTTGAAGGAATAAAAAAGCATCCCCGAATGATCCAGGTCATTCGGGGATGTTTAATGCCAGCTCATATACGGCGTTCTTCGGGAGTTTCAATTCCTGGGCGGTTTGCTTGACCGCGTCCTTCCGGCTCATTCCGGCATCCAGCAGCTCCCGGAGCCGGGCTTCGGCGTCCCCCTGCTCTGGCTCCTGCTTTTCCGGGGCGGGGGCTCCGGCTACCACCAGAACAAATTCTCCCTTGGGGGGCTGCGCGGTGTACCGCTCCAGGGCCTGGGCCAGGGTGGTGCGGATGACCTCCTCGTGGAGCTTGGTCAGCTCCCGGCAGAGGCTGACGCTCCTGTCCGGGCCGAAGGTCTGGACCATGTCCGCCAGGGTGGCGGTGAGTTTGTGGGGCGCTTCATAGAACACCATGGTTCGCCGTTCCTCTTTCAGGCTCTCCAGATGCTCCCGGCGGCTCTTTTTCGCTGTGGAGAGAAAGCCCTCGAAGCAGAACCGTCCCGTGGACTGTCCGGAGATGCTTAGCGCGGTGATCACCGCACAGGGGCCGGGAATGGCGCAGACCGTGATACCTGCGGCGGCGCACTGCTTTACCAGATCCTCGCCGGGATCGGAGATGGCTGGGCTTCCGGCGTCGGATACCAGCGCACAGGTTTCCCCGGCCAGAATCCGTTCCACGATCTGTTTGCCCTTAAAGGTCTTGTTATGCTCAAAGTAGCTGACGAGGCTTTTTTTGATGCCCAGGTGGTTCAATAGCTTCAGGGTAACCCGGGTGTCCTCCGCTGCGATAAAGTCCGCTTGCTCCAGGGTTTCCCGGCAGCGCTGGGAGATATCCCCCAGATTGCCGATGGGCGTGGGGACGAGATAGAGCATTCCGGCCATGTCATGCCTCCTCAAGATGATAGATTTGTCGATAGTAGGGTGAGGGACTGCCGTCACGGTGGTACAGAAAAGCTTCCTCCCATTGAAGTCCCGGCTTCCCGCCCTTGCGCAGCTGCAGGAGAATCAGGGATATTTCCCCACCCTCCCGATGCCGCAGGAGGCGGAGCCGCTTGGCTTCCAGTCCTTCCCGGGCTGCCAGGGAAATGACCCGGGCCAGACCCTCCGGACGGTATACCATATAGAAATCCCCGCCGTATTTCAGCGCCCAGGCGGCTCCGGCCAACCAGTCCTCCAGAGGACACAGCTCCTCCCGGCGGGCCTGGGGATAGGCTTTGCTTTTTGGGCCGCCGGAAAAATAGGGCGGATTGGAAACAGCGGCGGAGAAGCTCCCCGGGGGAATGAGCCGGGGTATCTGCCGGATGTCCGCGCATATACTTTGCAGACGGCTGCCCAGAGCGTTCCTGTGGATATTCTCCAGCGCGGCGGCATGGGCGTGGGGATCCCACTCCAGTCCGGTAACGCTGCACGTTCCGTTTCCCGCGCACAGCAGCAGCCCCAAAGTGCCTGCCCCGGAGCCAAGGTCCAGCACCCGGGGACTGCCGGACAGCCGGACAAAATCACCCAGCGCCATGGAATCCGTGCCGAGAGGGAACACCCCCTCCGGGATTTCCAGGGTCAGGCCGTTCGATAGATATTCCATAGGCATTTATCCTGAATTTCCGATACAAAATCGGCCTGCGCAGTGGCGATCCAATGCGCAGGCCGATGGCGAGATTGAAGCGGAATCAACCTTCCTCGATAGCTTCGCTGGGGCACTGGTCGGCGCAGGAGCCGCAGCTGACACAGACATCGGGATCGATGACATACTTGTCCTCACCCTCGGAGATCGCCTCAACGGGGCACTGGTCGGCACAGGAGCCGCACTTCACGCAAGCGTCAGTGATTTTGAAAGCCATGGTATTCCCTCCTATGTTGTGAATCTGCACGTCATATATAACGGCAAGTCTATTCTAGCATGGATTCGGGAAAATGCAATTCCTTTTTTGAAAAAGTGCCGTATATTTTTTTCCCTGGCTGGCCAGAATTTTTCGGAAAAGGGAGGGATTCTGTGCGCTACCATACGCTGACGGTGGATCTGATCCGGCGATCCGGAGAAAAAGCCAGGAGCTTTGGCCACAGCTATGTGGGATCCGCCCATTTGCTGCTGGGTTTGGCGGGACTTCCGGACGGAGCCGGGCTGCTGCTGCGCTCTCTTGGGCTGGATCCGGGGCTGACGGAGGCTATGACGCAGCTGATCTATGGCGCAGGGACTCCCGGCCTCCCGCTTCCCCAGGGACTGACCCGGGAGGCCAGGGGGATTCTCAGGGGGGCCGCCCGGGAGGCCAGATGCCAGGGGGGACGGGAGATCCGTCCGCTCCATGTGCTGCTGGCCATGGCCCGGAGGGAGCAGTCCGCGGCGGCGGAGCTGCTGCGGCTGAATGGTATCAGCGCGCAGACGCTGTTTACCCATACGGTGGAATTCATGCGGTGGGAGGAGCTTGCTCCCGCCAGGGGAAAAAAGGAGGCGGTCAGTACGAAGCTGTTGGAGCAATTCAGCGAGGATCTGGTGCAGAAGGCATCCGCTATGGACCCCGTCATCGGAAGAGACCGGGAGATTGATATGGTGATCGGAATCCTGTGCCGAAGAAGCAAGAATAATCCGGCACTGGTAGGGGAACCCGGCGTGGGCAAAACGGCCATTGCCGAGGGCCTGGCCCAGCGGATGGCGGTGGGAAACGTGCCGCCTCAGCTCAAGGACAAACGGCTTATCAGCCTGAATATGGCAAACCTGGTGGCGGGCACCAAGTACAGGGGGGAGTTTGAGGAGCGGCTCCGGGATCTGCTGGGGGAAATCCGCCGAAGCTCCGACGTGATCCTTTTTGTGGATGAGATGCACACCATCGTGGGAGCCGGCGCGGCGGAGGGCGCCATTGACGCGGCCAACATCTTCAAGCCTGCCCTGGGCAGGGGAGAGCTGCAGATGCTGGGAGCAACCACCCGGGAGGAATACCGGAAGTATATCGAAAAGGACGCGGCTCTGGAACGGCGGTTCCGTCCGGTAATGGTGGAGGAACCGGGGGAGGATACGGCTCTCGACATTCTGCGGGCCCTGCGGCCGGGGCTGGAGCGGCACCATCAGCTGAGGATCAGCGAGGAGGCGATGCGGGAGGCGGTGCGGCTTTCCGTTCGGTATCTTCCGGAGCAGTTTCTCCCGGATAAGGCCATCGACCTGCTGGACGAGGGAGCAGCCCGGGCCAGAATGGATCAGATGCGCTGCGGAAGGGGCAGCGCTGCCCGGAAGGAGCTGGAAAAGGAGCTCCACGAAGCCGTCCGGGAGCGGAAATACGAAAAGGCGGCGGAGCTGCGGGACAGAATGCAGCAGCTGACCGTAAAACCGCAGGATGGGAAGCGGGCGCAGACGGTGACCGCGGGAGATATTGCCTGGGTGGTTTCCACCAGGACCGGAATTCCGCTGGGAAGGCTTACCACCTCGGAGCGGGAACGGCTTTTGAACCTGGAGAGGGTCCTTTCTGCCAGGGTCATGGGCCAGGACGACGCTGTGAAAACTGTGGCGGAGGCGGTTCGCCGGGGGTATTCCGGAATCCGGGACGAGCGCAGACCCATCGCCAGCCTCCTGTTTACGGGGCCCACCGGTGTGGGAAAAACAGAGCTCTGCCGGGTGCTGGCGGAGGAGGTATTCGGCAGTCAGAAAGCCATGATAAGGCTCGACATGACGGAGTATATGGAAAAGCAGTCGGTTTCCCGGCTGATCGGAGCACCCCCGGGGTATGTGGGCTACGAGGAGGGCGGAAAGCTGACGGAAGCGGTTCGCCGGAGGCCCTACTGCCTGGTGCTGATGGATGAGCTGGAAAAGGCCCACCCGGATGTACTGGGGATCCTGCTGCAGATTATGGAGGAGGGCGTCCTTACGGATTCCACGGGACGCAGGGTCAGCTTCAAGAATACCATCGTGGTGCTGACCTGCAATGTGGGCGCCCAAATCCGGGGAGAGGGTCTGGGCTTCTGCGCCCAGGGAAAGGATTCCGAGATGGGCAAGGCCCTGCGCGAATCCTTTACCCCGGAATTTCTGGGCCGTCTGGACGCGGTGGTGCGGTTTGCGGGGCTGAACGGCGAGGCCATGGAGGCAATCGCCGAGAAATACCTGGATCAGCTCCGGCAGCGCACCCAGGCCATGGGCATCCAGCTTCAGCTTCCACAGGAGCTGAGCAAACGACTCTGCGCCGGGTGCCGGGATCGGGACGGCGCCAGACAGCTCCGGCGCATGGTACAGACCCGGGTGGAGGGGCCGCTGGCCAGCTTCCTCCTGTGCTGCCCTCGCAAGCCTGCCCGGGTTCGGGGGAAAATAGAGGAGGATCAGGTTGTGTTTTACTAGAACGGATGTTCTAAAAATTGGAAAATCGGGATGAATTCCCATGGGATACGGAAAATTACAGAGAAAAAGATTGATTTTTTCCGTTGCAGGTAGTATACTGTTGTCAAATGGAGCAAAAGGGTAGTAAAGTGGAGCAAAAAGGAAGGAGGCGAGGCCCATGATCGGAAAATACAGCGCTAAGCTGGACGAAAAGAACCGTCTGTTCGTCCCTTCCAAGCTCCGGGGGGAGCTGGGTGAGGTGTTCTATGTGACCCTGGGCGTGAACTGCGGCCACCGGTGCCTCACCGCCTACACCGCTGCCGAGTGGCAGAAGCTCAGCGACAATTACAATGCCCTGAGCATTTCCCAGCGGGCAGGGGCCACCAGTCTGATCTTCATGAATGCCGCCGAATGCAGCCCTGACAAGCAGTTCCGCTTCGCGCTGACCCCCTTCCTGCTGAACTATGCCGGAATCGACCGGGAGGTCATGATTGTGGGCCGGGCCGGTCAGGCGGAAATCTGGGATGCCGAAGAATTTGCGCGGTTCGAGGCGGAGAATCTGACGCCCGAAAAGCTGCTGGCATCTCTGGAGGCGATTGGACTGTGAGCGCGTTTCATCATGTTTCCGTGCTTCTGGAGGAATGCCTCCGGGGGCTGAATATCCGTCCGGAGGGAATCTATGTGGACGGTACCCTGGGCGGGGCAGGGCATTCCAGCCGGATCGCCGCGCTGCTCACAACCGGCACCTTGATCGGAATCGACCGGGATCCGGTGGCCCTGGAAGCGGCGGGGGAGCGGCTGAAGCCCTTCGGCGACAGGGTGAAGCTGGTGCATTCCAATTTCGCCCGGCTGGACGAAGTGCTGGACGGTCTGGGGATCCCAGCTGTGGATGGAATTCTGCTGGATCTGGGGGTTTCTTCTCCTCAGCTGGACGACGGGTCGCGGGGCTTCTCCTATATGGTGGATGCGCCGCTGGATATGCGGATGAACCATGACGACAGCCTCAGCGCTTACACCGTGGTGAATACCTGGCCCTATGAGGAGCTGAAAAAGATTCTCTATGAATACGGAGAGGAACGGTATGCCCCTCAGATCGCTGCGAATATCTGCCGGAGAAGAGAGCAGAAACCCATTGAGACGACTCTGGAACTGGTAGAAGTGATCCGTTCTTCCATGCCTCCCGCCGCACTGCGGGAAAAGCAGCATCCGGCCAAGCGCAGCTTCCAGGCCATCCGGATTGCCGTCAACGACGAGCTGAACGCCGTGGCCCGGGTCATGGAAAAGGCCATTCCCCGGCTCGCTCCCGGAGGACGTTTGGCGGTGATCACCTTCCATTCCCTGGAGGATCGAATCGTGAAAAACGCCATGGCCGAGGCTGCCAAGGGCTGCACCTGCCCGCCCAGTTTTCCGGTCTGTGTCTGTGGACGCAGCCCTAAGGTCAGGCTGGTTACCCGTAAGCCAATTGTCTCGGGAGACGAGGAATTGGAGCGAAACCCGAGAGCCCGCAGCGCAAAGCTGCGCATCTGTGAAAAAATCTGACGTCAGGAAGTGTATGCCATGGTACAGAAACCGGAAATCCAATATGTAGGTCAGTTTTATGTATATGGCAGCGAAGCCCGGGAAGCCGCGCCCCGGCAGCATCCCCGGAAGTCGAAATATATTCTTCCGGAAATCCGTCCCCAGCAGGAGCGGTGCGTCTATGTGGATCCGGTTGCGCTGTGCGCAATGGTGGTGGCTGTGGTGATGCTGGCAGCCCTTGCCCTGGGGGCCATACAGATCAGCGAAAGCTGGCATGAGTATGACGCCATGGAGCAGTACCTGGCGGAGCTGAAGAAGGAAAACTCCCGGCTGGAGAACGAGTACCGGGAGGGCTACGATCTGGAGGAAATCCGGAGCGCCGCGCTTGCAATCGGATTGATTCCCGTGTCAGAGGCAAAGGTTTCACCTGTGCGGGTAACGGTTCCGGAGCCTGAGCAGGAAATGACGCCTTGGGATGAAATCGTCTGGTTTCTCAAAGGGCTCTTTGCATAACCGGGGCATTCCCCCATACAGTATGGATAGCAGCTGCAATGGGCGGCGAGGGATTCCCTTGCTGCCCATTGATGCCCTATCGGAGGGGGAATGGATATGGGGAAGAAATCTGCCGGCTACGATGCCAGGGCGCGTCTGGACAGCGGACATCACAAAAGGATCCTGGCGGTGATGGCAATCCTCGGGATTGCGGCCTTTTTGCCTGCCGTAATACGGCTGTACCGCCTGATGGTCGTGGATTACGGGTATTATGCGGAGCTTGCTCTGCGCAACCAGACCCGAACCACCTATGTGGCGGCGAACCGGGGAACCATTTACGACTGCAATATGAATATCCTGGCATCTTCCGCCAGTGTGGAAAATGTTTACCTGGATCCCCATGAGCTGAAGCAATCCAAGGCGGATGTGGAAGCGATTTCCGATTTTCTGGGGACGCTTCTCGACAAGGACCCGGCGTGGATCGGGGAGCAGGCAGAGAATTACCGGCAGCGGTACAGGCAGGTGGGCTCCGGAATTGACCAGGAGACTGCCGCTTCCATTCGGGAGTACATCCGGCGCAACAACATATCCGGGATACACCTGGAGCCCGCTGCCAGGCGGGTTTACCCCATGGGGAGCCTGGCCGCCCAGGTTATCGGCTTCACCAACGCCAGCGGGGACGGCGTGGAGGGGGTGGAGGCTTCCTATAACAGCTTCCTTTCCGGGGGCGCGGGACGGGTGATTACCACCAAGGGCAACAATGAGATGGATATGCCCTTTTCTTATGAAAACTTTGTGGCCTCCCAGGGCGGAAACAGTGTGATTCTGACCCTGGATGCCACGGTGCAGAGCTGCCTGGAAAAACAGATGCAGGCGGCAATTGCCCGTTATGATGTGCAAAACGGGGCCTTCGGTCTGGTGATGAACTGCAAAACCGGGGAGATCCTGGCCATGGCCACCCTGGGAAGCTATGACCCCAACGCCTACCTGGAGCTGGCGGATAAAGAGGAAAGCCTTCGAATCGAGCAGCTTCGCATGGAATACCTGATGCAGCCGGAGGGCTCGGAAGCCTACAACCAGGGCATGGAACGCTACCGGCAGGAGCTTTCTGCCGCACGGCTGAAGCAGTGGCGCAACCGGGCGCTCTCCGACGGCTATGAGCCGGGCTCCACCTTCAAGGTGCTTACCATGGCGGCGGCGCTGGACTGCGGGGCCATTGACCTGAACACCGGTTTTCACTGCTCCGGTTCGGAGCGGATCCCCGGCCGCTCCCAACTGCTGCACTGCTGGCGTTCGGCGGGCCATGGGGCGGAGAAAACGGCCCAGGCATTACAGAATTCCTGCAATATTGCCTTCGCCCACATCGCCCTGAAGCTGGGAGGAGAGCGGTTTTATGAGTACATAGAGAAATTCGGCATCCTGGAGAAAACGGGAATCGACCTGGCGGGGGAGAGCAAGGGCGTCTTTTTTGACAAGCAGCTGGTGGTGAATACGGACAAATGGGGGACGGCCTCCCTGACCTCCGGCTCCTTCGGCCAGACCTTCAAGATCACTCCGCTGCAGCTGGTTCGGGCCATTGCTTCCGTGGTGAACGGCGGATATCTTCTGGAGCCGTACATTGTCTCCGAGGTGCTGGATCCCCGCGGGAACACGATCCTCAGGCAGGAGCCAACGGTGATCCGGCAGACCATTTCCGGGGAAACCTCCGACACCATGCGGGAGCTGATCCGCTCCGTGGTGACGGAGGGAACGGCAAAAAATGCCAATGTTGCCGGTTTTTCCATAGGAGGAAAAACCGGAACCAGTGAAAAAATTGATGTTTTTGACGAGAATGGCCAGCGTGTTCAGGATAAAATCGTGTCATTTGTGGGGATTGCGCCCATGGACGATCCGGAGTATATTGTATTGGTGGCTCTGGACACCCCCTCGCGGCAGACGGGAATCTACATTTCCGGCGGCGTGATGGCGGCCCCCACGGTGGGGGCGGTCATGGCGGATATCCTGCCGTACCTGGGGGTGGAGCGGAGCTTTTCCCCGGAGGAGCTGGCCGGGCAGCAGATCGTTCTGGAGGATATGACAGGCCTTGCCGCCTCCGAGGCGGAGAAAACACTCAAAAAGGTTGGACTGTCCGCCAGGCTCAGCGGCAGCGGCGACACCGTCACCGGCCAGATTCCCGCAGCGGGACAGACCGTCCCCGGGGGCAGCCAGGTGCTCTTATACCTGGGAGAGCAGCCTCCGGAGGAGACTGTGGAGGTGCCGGATTTTTCCGGTATGAACCGTCAGCAGGCCAGCGACGCCGCGGGCGCGCTGGGGCTGTATATCCTTGTCACGGGAAACGACGGCGTGGCGGCAAACATTGTGGTGACCGCTCAGCAGACGGCCCCAGGCACAACCGTCCCCGTGGGAACCACCATTACGTTGGAATTTATAGATACCGCCGCCCGGGATTAGGGCGGCAGGAGGGTACGACATGAAGCTAAGAGAGCTGATGAAGGATATTCCCATTCTGGAGTCCACCGCCGATTTGGAACAGGAAATCTCCGGGGTTTTCTACGATTCCAGGAAGGCAACCCCTGGCGGGCTGTTTGTAGCCGTTGCGGGCTTTGCCTCGGACGGGAACCGGTTTATTCCCATGGCCATGGAGAAGGGCGCTGCCGCCGTAGTTACGGCAAAACGGCCCGAAGGGGAAGTGCCCTATGTACTGGTGGAATCGGATCGTCTTGCGCTGGCGATGATTGCCGCAAATTACTTTGGGCATCCCGCCGAAAAGATGACCATTATCGGCGTTACGGGAACCAACGGAAAAACCTCGGTGACCCTGCTGGTGAAGTATGTTCTGGAGGAATGCCTGGGGGTCAAGGTGGGCCTGATTGGCACCATGGAAAACCTCATCGGTTCGGAGGCCGTCCCCACGGAGCGAACCACCCCGGAGAGCTTCGAGCTTCAGGAGCTCTTTGCCCGGATGCACCGGGCGGGCTGCACCCATGTGGTGATGGAGGTGTCCAGTCATGCCCTGACCCTGGAACGGGTGGGCGGCATCCGGTTCCGGGTGGCGGCCTTTACGAACCTCACCGAGGATCACCTGGATTTCCACAAGACCATGGATGCCTACTGCGACGCTAAGGCGGAGCTGTTCCGCCGGTGCTGCCGGGCGGTGATCAACGTGGACGACAGCTACGCCGGAAGAATGCTGGAACGCTGTGCCTGCCCGGTGGTGACCACTTCCGTCCGGGGGAGCGCGGATATTCAGGCGCGGAATGTGGAACTTCATGCCCGGGGAATCCGGTTTGACGCGGTGCGGGAGGGCGAGCGGGTTGCTGTGGAGCTGCCCATCCCCGGACGGTTTACGGTACACAACGCCCTGACGGTGCTGGGCATTGCCTACAGCCTGGGGATCCCTCTGGAGCGCTGCGCCGCGGCCCTCTCCGGAGCCAAGGGCGTTAAGGGCCGCATCGAGGTGGTACCCACCCCCGGGGAGCCTTACACGGTGCTCATTGACTATGCCCATACCCCGGACGGGCTGGAAAACATTCTGCGTTCCGTGCGGGATTTCTGCCGGGGACGGGTGATCGCGGTATTCGGCTGCGGCGGGGATCGTGATCCCATAAAGCGTCCCATCATGGGCCATATCGGGGTCAGCCTTTCGGATTTTGCGGTGGTGACCTCGGACAACCCCAGAACCGAGGAGCCAATGGCCATCATCCGGGATATCCTGAACGGGGTAAAACAGGAAGATGGGGAATATATTGTTATAGAGGATCGCCGCAAAGCCATCAGATATGCTATGGACATTGCGAAAAAAGATGATATAATTATCCTGGCAGGGAAGGGGCATGAAACCTACCAGGATGTCGGCGGGAAAAAGCATCACCTGGACGAACGGGAAGAGGTGGCCGCCCACCTGTCAGAAATGAGGAAATAAAATGGGCGTAATTACATTGAAACAGGCCGCTGCCTGGTGCGGCGGCACTGTGGAAGAGAAATATGCTGATGTGACATTCCTTGGAGCGGGGAACGATACCCGTACCCTGGAGCCCGGGCAGCTGTTTGTCGCCCTTCAGGGGGCCAGGGACGGCCATGATTTCATCCCTGCCGCCATGGAAAAGGGCGCTGCCGCCGTGCTGTGCAGCCGCCGGGTGGGGGACTTCCCCTCCATCCTGGTGGAGGATCCCCGGATCGCCCTGGGACAGATTGCCCGGGAAGAGGTTCGGCGCATCGGCATGAAGGTGGTGGCAGTCACCGGCTCCGTGGGAAAGAGCACCACCAAGGAGATGATCGCCCGGGTTCTGGAGAGTACATACATCACCAGCCGGACGCCGGCCAATCACAACAATGACATTGGGATGCCCATGGCGATTCTGGCCATGGGGGAGGATACTCAGGTGGCGGTGCTGGAAATGGGCATGAACCATTTCCGGGAAATTGCCTACCTGTCCCGGATCGCTCTGCCGGATATGGCCGTGATCGTCAACATCGGTACCAGCCATATGGAATTCCTGGGCTCCCAGGAGGGAATCCGGAAGGCAAAAATGGAGATCCTGGAGGGCATGGGGCCTCAGGGGAGACTTTTCCTCAACGGCGACGATGTGATGCTGAAAAACCTTCCCCAACTGCCGGTGCAGCAGATCACCTATTTCGGTACGGAGGAGGGAAGCCGGGTCAGGGGCACGGATATCCGTCTGGAACCCGGGAAAACCTGCTTTACCCTGGAGTGGGACGGGAAATCCTATCCCGTGGAGCTGGAACTGGAGGGCCGCCATTATGTAAATGACGCTCTGGCAGCCGCCGCCGTGGGACTGGCCATGGGCGTGACCGCACAGAGGATCTCGGAGAGTCTGGCCTCCTTCCACAACCTTGCCGGGCGGCAGGAGATCTTTGAGGCCCAGGGCTTTACCATTATCCGCGACTGCTACAATGCCGGCCCCGAGTCCATGGCCGCCGCTCTGGCGGTGCTGGGGGCGCGGAAGGGGAGAAGGATCGCGGTGCTGGGGGATATGCTGGAACTGGGTGTTTGCACCCAGGCGGAGCACTATCGGATCGGCAGGATCGCGGCCGAAAACGCGGATTTGCTGTTTGCCTTCGGTCCCAACGCCGACCGGGTTGCCAGCGGAGCTATTACCGGAGGAATGCTCCAGACCAATATCGGAAGCTACACCGACCGGGCCGCCCTGACCGCGGAGCTGAAGCGGGCGGCGAGACCCGGGGATGTGCTGCTGTTTAAAGGGAGCCGGGGAATGCGGATGGAACAGATCCTGGACGCGTTCCTTGGAAAAGATACGGAGGATGCTGCAAAATGACGAGAATTCTGATTACGGCCGTGATTTCCTGCGCCCTGACGGGCTTGCTCGGATATTTGCTGCTGCCGGTGCTCCATGCGCTGAAGGCCGGCGCTTCCATCCGGGAAATCGGCCCCACATGGCACAACAACAAAACCGGCACTCCGATTATGGGTGGACTGATGTTCATTTTTTCCTCCCTGCTGTGTCTGCTGGGAAACCTGGGCTCCATGGAGGACTTTTCCGCATTCTATGTGCTGCTGCTGGCTATGTGCTTTGGATTGATCGGATTCCTGGACGATTTTACAAAGATCCGTTTTAAGCGTAATCTGGGCCTGACCTCCATTCAGAAGGCCATGCTCCAGATGGCTGTCTGTGCCGTATTTCTGTACGCCATGTACAAGACCGGCAGTATGGCCAGCGTGCTGTATATTCCCTTCTTCAACGTGAGCTTCCATATCCACCCCCTGGTCTATATTTTCTTTGCCATGTTTGTCATGGTGGGCTGCGTCAACGCGGTGAATCTGACGGATGGAGTGGACGGGCTCAGCAGTTCGGTGACCATCCCCGTGATGGTGTTCTTTGCCGCTGCCTCGGTCAGCGCGGGACGTTACGACCTGGCGCTGCTTCCTGCCAGCCTGGTGGGGGGCCTTTCCGCGTACCTGTGCTACAACTGGCACCCGGCGAAGGTTTTCATGGGCGATACGGGCTCGCTCTTTTTGGGCGGCGTGGTCTGCGCCATGGCCTTTGCGCTGGATATGCCTCTGATTCTGATCCTGGTCGGTTTTGTCTATATTGTGGAAACCCTGTCCGTGATCCTGCAGGTGAGCTATTTTAAGCTGACTCACGGAAAGCGTCTGTTCAAAATGTCTCCCATCCACCATCACTTTGAGATGTGCGGGTGGAAGGAGGAACGGATCGTTCTGACCTTCGCGGCGGTTTCCGCGGTGATGTGCCTGATTGCCTGGCTTGGGATTTCTCAACGGGTATTCTGATCTTCCCGGAAGGAGTATTGTATGGCTGTGCAGAGAACAACTCTGTATGCCAAAGAGAACCGCCCCGCCGGAGCGCTCCGTCGGGGCGAACAAGTGGATCTGCCCTTCCTGATCCTGGTGCTTCTGCTGCTGACGGTGGGACTTATCATGCTCTACTCCGCCAGCTTCGCCCAGAGCGAGTACGATACCGGATACATAAGCTCCACCCGCTATTTTCAGAAGCAGGCGGTATGCGCTGCCATCGGGCTTGCCGCTTTCCTTTTCTTCAGCCGGATTCCTGCCCGTGCTTGGTTCCGGCTGGCCTGGCCCATGTACGCGCTGAGCATTGTACTGCTGCTCAGCGTTCTTGCGGTCGGAGAGGAAGTGAACGGCGCACGCCGGTGGATCAATGTGGCGGGGCTTCAATTTCAGCCCTCTGAAATCGCGAAATTTACCCTGATCCTGCTTTTTGCCAGGCTGACCAGAAGCTTTGGTTCCGACGCAAAGAAATTCCGGTTCGGCGTGCTGGGCTTCGGAGCTGCGTTGCTGGGAATCCTGGTTCCCCTGGCTCTGGAAAAGCATCTGAGCGCCATTATGCTTATGGGTATGGTGGCTGTAGTCATGATGTTTGTGGCGGGCACCAGGGCCCGGTGGCTGTTGGCTGGGGCTGGGGCCGCGGTGGTATTCGTGGCGGTTTATGTCAGCGTTATGGGTTACGCCGGAGATCGCATCACAGCCTGGCTCCATCCGGAGTCAGACCCCGGGGATACCGGTTATCAGATCCTGCAGTCTTTGTATGCCATCGGCTCCGGTGGCTTGTTCGGCTTGGGCTTCGGGAAATCCAGGCAGAAATATCTGTATCTTCCCTTTCAGTACAACGACTATATTTTCGCGGTCATCTGCGAGGAACTGGGCTTTGTTGGCGCGCTTACCATCATCGCATTGTTCTGCGCGCTGATCCTGCGGGGATATTGGATCGCCCTGCGGGCCAGGGATCGCTTTTCCACAGTGCTGGCGGCGGGGCTGGTTACGCTCATTGCCGTTCAGACCGTTTTGAATCTTTGCGTGGTTACCAATTTACTCCCGTCCACCGGGATCTCGCTGCCTTTCTTCTCCTACGGGGGGACGGCCCTTGCGGTGAATCTTGGGGAGATGGGGATCGTGGCCCATATTTCCCGCTTCCGCAACCACAGAAAAATACAGGAGGCTTCCCTATGAATTTGATTTTTACCTGCGGCGGCACAGCCGGTCATATCAACCCTGCCATCGCGGTGGCCAATATGATGAAGGAGCGTTTCCCGGATTGCCGGATTCTCTTTATCGGCGCCTCTGGCCATATGGAGGAAAAGCTGGTGCCCCAGGCGGGCTATGAGCTGAAGTGCCTTCCGGGTTCCGGGCTGAGCCGGGGAAAGAATCTGGCCGCCCTGAAGCAGAATATTCACGCGGTTCGGTGCGTTCTCAACGCAGTGAAAGCGTGCAAAAGGATCTTTCGTGAGTTTCAGCCCGACGCGGTCATCGGAACCGGGGGCTACGCCAGCTTTCCCGCGCTGCAGGCTGCCCAGTCCATGGGGATTCCCACCTGCGTTCACGAGAGCAACGCCCTCCCCGGACTGACCACAAAGCTGGCGGCGAACAAGGCCGATAAAGTGCTGGTGGCCTTTGAAGAGAGCGTGCCTTACTACAAGCATCCGGAGCGGGTGGAGGTGGTGGGGATGCCCGTACGCAGGGAGTTCATCTTCACCGATAAGGAGCAGGCCAGGAAGAAGCTGGGGCTGGACAGCCGCCCGCTGGTGGTTTCCGCTTTCGGAAGCAACGGCGCGAAGGTGATGAACGATACCGTTGCGGGACTTTTCCGACTGGAAAAAGAGGCCGGCTTCCCCTTCCGCCATATCCAT
Organism: uncultured Clostridia bacterium; assembly: GCA_945949735.1. Classification (GTDB taxonomy): domain Bacteria; phylum Bacillota; class Clostridia; order Oscillospirales; family Oscillospiraceae; genus Faecousia. The sequence continues at coordinate 28,939 of CAMFFO010000011.1, forward strand.
GCCACCGGCCGGTTTGGCTGGGAGTGGATGCCGGATCTGGTGCGAAGCCAGGGGGTTGATCCCGATGCCGAGGAGAGCATTGATCTGCGGGAATACATTTACGACATGGCCAACGTGATGTCCGCGGCGGATGTGATTATCAGCCGGGCGGGCGCGTCTACCTGCAACGAGATTGGCGCCTGTGGAATACCCTGTATTTTGATCCCGTCTCCCAATGTAACCAACAACCACCAGGAAAAGAACGCCAGAATGCTGGCGGATCACGAGGCTGCCGTGCTGATCCTGGAGAAGGACTGTACCCCTCAGAAGCTCTATGACGAGATAACTGCCCTGCTGTCCGACGGCCCCAGACAGGAGCAAATGCGCCGCAGGCTCCGGGAAATGGTTCGCCTGGATGCCGCGGAGCGGATCTGCGACATTGTGGAGGCACTCTGCAAACGATAACCTGCCTACTCCAGGAGGAACACTATGGATACAAAACAGAAGAACACCGGAACCACCCGGAAGGCTCCCCCTAGGAGAAACAGCCAACCAGATTCGAGCCGGTCCGGTGCGCGGCAGCCCCAGAGCCGACAAACGCCGGAATATAAGCGGACGCCTCCCCAGGGGGCCAGCGTCTATGGCGCGTCTACGGGAGGCAGCCGGTCCGCTTCCACGCCTGCCAGGACGGTGGGCAAAAAACCGCAAAAGACCAACCTGCTGCAAAGACTGCTGAAAAAGGGAGCCGCTGCCTCCAAAAAGGCCAATACCTCCCGGGAAAAGGTGATCCGCGCACAGAAACAGATGCAGTCCCAGCGAAAGAAAAAACGTGCCAGACGTTATGACACACCCGCGGTGATCTACACCGATCCCAAGCCCTTTAACCGCAGCAGGCTGCTGGTGCAGCTGATGAGCGTCGCGGCAGTGGTGATTGCCCTGGTGCTGGGGCTTTCCGTGTTCTTCAAGGTGAAAACCATCGCCGTTTCCGGGGCTGAAATCTACAGCGCCTGGGCGGTACGGGAGGCCTCCGGAATATCGGAGGGGGACAATCTGCTGACCTTCAGCCGCGCCAGGGCAATTGCCAAGATCCGCGCGGAGCTTTCCTATGTGGATAAGGTCAGAATCGGTATAAAACTTCCCGATACGGTTAATATTTACATTGAGGAGCTGGAGGTGGTCTATGCCATCAAGTCCCAGGACGGCATCTGGTGGCTGATGACCTCGGACGGCAGAATGGTACAGCAGTCAGACGCCGCTTCCGCGGAGAAATATACCAAGGTTCTGGGTGTGGCCGTGGAGAGCCCTCAGGTGAATGCCCAGGCAATTGCCGTAGAGGCTGTTCCCACGGAAACCAGCGAATCGGGGGAGACCGTCCCCGTCACCGTGACCGGTGCCCAGAGGCTGTCCGCTACGCTCCAGATCCTGAAGGCACTGGAGGCCAACGATATCGTGGGCGAGGCTGCCAGTGTGGATGTCACCAGCCTCAATGCCATCGAGCTTTGGTATGGCCAGCGCTATCAGGTCAATCTGGGGGATACCACCAATATGGAATACAAGATCGCCTGCATGAACGACGCGATCCTTCAGCTCAGCGACTATCAGACCGGAAAGCTGGATATCAGCTTCACCACCGGAGGAGAACAGGTGATTTATACGCCCTTCTCCTGATGAATCCGGGAACCGCCGGACGCCGGGAGTCCCTCAAATTATGAGGATACTGTAAATTATTTAGCGAATAAACAGATTTTCTATTGACCAAACCGGGATTTCGGGATAGAATGTAATAGCATAGCCAGAATTTGCGGCAGGGGATGCGGTCTCCCTGCCAATCGATACATAGGAGGAAGAGCATATGTCCGAAAGTTTGCAGGATCGCGTTGTTAAGATCAAGGTGATCGGTGTCGGCGGAGCCGGCAACAATGTTATCAATCGCATGATCGATTCCGGTGTAAGCGGCGTGGATTTCGTCGTGGTCAACACCGATAAGCAGGACCTGAATAAGTCCGTTTGCAAGAATAAAATCCAGATCGGCGAGAAGCTCACCGGCGGTATGGGCGCGGGCTCGAAGCCCGAAATCGGCCGCAAATCTGCCGAGGAGTCCAGAGCGCTGATCTCCAAGGCTCTGGAGGGTACCGACATGGTATTCATTACCGCCGGCATGGGAGGCGGCACCGGCACCGGCGCAGCTCCCATCGTAGCGGATCTTGCCCATGAGGCCGGAATCCTGACCGTAGGCGTGGTGACCAAGCCCTTCAAATTTGAGGGCGCCAATCGGATGCGTCAGGCGGAGCAGGGCATCGCTGACCTGGGCGGCAAGCTGGACTCCCTGATCATCATCCCCAATGACCGGCTGAAATATGTCACAGACCAGAAAATCACCTTTGCCAATGCTTTCGGCATTGCGGACGATGTGCTGAAGCAGGCCGTAACCTCCATTTCCGAGCTGGTGGGCTTCTCCAAGAACGTGATCATCAATCTGGACTTTGCCGATGTTTCCACCGTCATGAAGGATGCGGGCAGGGCCCATATGGGTGTGGGTACCGCCTCCGGACGGGAGAAGGCAGAACAGGCTGCTACCGCCGCCGTATCCAGCCCGCTGCTGGAAACCTCCATCAACGGCGCCACCGGCGTTCTGGTGAATGTGACCGGCTCCTCTGAAATGACTCTGGACGACGTGGAGACCGCTGCAGGAATTGTGCAGGAGGCCGCCAATCCCGAGGCAAACATTATCTTCGGCGCGACCTGCTCCGATGACTTCCAGGATGAGATGCGGGTCACTGTCATCGCCACCGGCTTCGATCTGAAGCCCGAGGCGTTTGCGCCCAGGACCGTTGCCGTCAAAACCGCGCCGGAGGAAAAGGGATTTGTGCCCGAGGATATTGACACTCCTGTGGCCGCTTCCAGACAGCAGCCCACGAAGCCCACGGATGTCAGCGACATCGACGAGATTTTCAGCATTTTCAAGCGCTGAGCAGTTTTTGCATCCCGGCCCACGCAGCGGGTCGGGATGCTTTTGCGTTGGAGGAAAGGAGCAGTCGTGGAAGCTTACGGAGCGTTGGCGGAGAGCTATGACCGCCTGACGAACGATGTGGACTACCGGGCCATCGTGGAGTTTTACGATGAGATCCTGCGCAGGGAGGGAGCTGCGCCCCGGTCCGTGGCGGATCTTGCCTGCGGAACAGGTTCTGTCTCCGCGATCTTTGCGCAAAGGGGTCTGCGGGTCGTTGGCGTGGATATTTCCGAGGAAATGCTGACTGTGGCTCAGCAAAAAACCGGGGGTATGGACAATCCGCCCTGGTTTGTTTGCCAGCCGCTGCAGAAGCTCAGGCTCCCAAGGGCTGTGGATCTGGCGGTCTGCGCACTGGACAGTCTGGACTATATCACGGAGCCCGCCGATTGCGCTATGGCAATCCGGAGGATTTACAAGGCGCTGAACCCGGGAGGAATCTTCATTTTTGATGTAAATACACCGCAAAAGCTCCGGGCTATGGACGGTCAGGTTTTCCTGGATGAGGATGAGGACGTTTTCTGCGTCTGGAGGGGCGAATTCGACGAACGAACCAATATTTGCTCCTATGGAATGGATCTGTTTCAGCGCTGCGGAGAGGTGTGGAGCCGCTCCTTTGAGGAGCATCGGGAGTATGCCTACACGCGGGAGCAACTGGAAGGATATCTGCAGGCGGCGGGATTCTCCCAAATTGAGGTTTTTGGAGACAGGAGCCTCCGTGCGCCGGAGCCGGAGGAGCAGAGGATCTTTATCAAAGCGAGAAAGGGAATTGTCAGATGAATGATTACATTGTGCGCGGAATGAGCATGGACGGCTATGTGAAGGCTGTGGGCATCCGATCTACGGAGCTGGTGAAAAGGGGCGCTCAGATTCAGAAAACCACTCCCAACGCCACTGCGGCTTTCGGACGGTCGCTTACAGCCGCTTCTATGATGGGAAATATGCAGAAGGTTGAAAACGGCTCTCTGACCCTCCAGGTGCGCGGAGGCGGCCCCATCGGGACGATCACGGTGGTTTCCGACGCGGCGGGAAATGTACGGGGGTGTGTGACGGAGCCCAATGTGCCGCTGGTTGAAAAGTATCCCGGAAAGCTGGATGTGGGCGCAACGGTAGGAACGGCTGGAACCCTTACGGTGATCCGGGATCTGCAGATGAAGGAGCCGTATATCGGTTCTACGGAGCTTGTTTCCGGGGAAATTGGGGACGATGTGACCGCCTACTTTGCCCAGAGCGAGCAGACGCCGACGGCCTGTGCTCTGGGGGTGCTTGTGGACCGGGACTGCAGCGTAAAAGTTGCGGGAGGATATCTGCTCCAGCTGCTTCCCAACGCGCCGGATGAGGTCATCGACAAGCTGGAGAAGGGGATTCAGTGTTCCGGTGCAGTGACGCCGATGCTGGAAAACGGCATGACGCCTGAGGAGATCCTCGGCCAGGTTATGGGCGATCTTGGCGTAGTATTCCTGGAAACCACGGAGATTTCCTACAAATGCTATTGCTCCCGCCAGCGGGTTGAGAGCGCGCTGATCAGTCTGGGGAAGAAGGAACTGGAAGAGATTGCCGGTGAGGGAAAGGCCTTTCCGGTGGAGTGTCAGTTCTGCGATCAAATCTATCGCTTTACTCCGGAGGATATCCGGAAACTTCTTAAGAAAATTTGATTTTTGCGGAGTTCGAGAGGTAAGTGCCGGAAACAACCGGCAGAATGTTTTTACAAAAAAAGAGAAAAAATGCTTGACAAAAGAAGTCTTTGTGTGTATAATGAATCACGTCGCTGAGGTGCGCAGCGCTTCAAGCGGAGGTTCGGGAGCATAGCTCAGCTGGGAGAGCACATGCCTTACAAGCATGGGGTCACAGGTTCGAGCCCTGTTGTTCCCACCACACAATTTGGCCCGGTGGTGCAGTCGGTTAGCACGCCAGCCTGTCACGCTGGAGGTC
>CAMFFO010000012.1 GCA_945949735.1 uncultured Clostridia bacterium
ACTGGCTCGCAATGACAGCATTTTTTCGGGTGCGCACGCGTAAACAACAATTTATCGCACTGTGTGGATATGAGCGCGCTCAACAAAAGCACCCTCCCCTTGTGTGGTGGGGAGGGTTTGCTTTAGGCAACACCGCACAATGGGGGCTGCGGGCTTCGGTGGATCTTTTGCCCCAATCGTGCAGTATGAAAAATGGGAAATACATCCAGTATTCCCGCATTTTTCATACTTTCGCTTGTGTCAAAATCTCTCACCGAATCTCCTTACCCCATTATGCGGTGCTGCCTTTATTTTGAGGATGCAACGTTCTTACGGATCAGGGCGCGGCGGAGTCTGGCTTCGGCCAGCTTCAGGTCGGTTTCGGAGGCGTTCTTGTCGTGGAGCACGGCATCGGCCCGGCGGTAGGAGGCGTCGGCACGTTCCACATCGATCTGATCCGACCACTCGAAGGTGGAGGGAAGCAGGGTGACGTGGCCGTCCACCACGCTGAGCATTCCGCCGATGCAGGCGGCGATGCGCCGCTGGCCCTTGGACACGATGACTGCCTGACCCATGCCGAGGCTGGTGACGAAGTTCACGTGTCTGGCAAGGATCGCCACATCTCCGGTGGAGGAACGGACGATCAGTTCCTCGGCGGGGCCATCAAAGCGCAGCCCGTCGGGGGTGACGATCTTCAGGGGGAACTCGGTCATTTCTGCTCACCGCCCCGGAATTTCGCGACCACCTCGTCGATGGAGCCGGCAAACAGGAAGTAGGACTCGGGGATATCGTCGTGCTTGCCTTCGATGATCTCCTTGAAGGAACGGATGGTTTCCTTCAGGGGAACGTATTTGCCCTGGTAGCCGGTGAACTGCTCCGCCACGTGGAAGGGCTGGCTCAGGAACCGCTGAACCTTCCGGGCACGGTTGACGGTGAGCTTGTCCTCCTCGCTCAGCTCGTCCATACCCATGATGGCGATGATGTCCTGCAGCTCCTTGTAGCGCTGGAGGATGCTCTGGACGGCACGGGCGGTTTCGTAGTGCTCCTGACCCACAATTTCCGGGGACAGAATCCGGGAGGTGGAGTCCAGGGGATCCACGGCGGGGTAGATGCCCAGGGAGGCGATACCGCGGTCCAGAACCGTGGTGGCGTCCAGGTGGGCAAAGGTGGTGGCAGGGGCGGGGTCGGTCAGGTCGTCGGCGGGGACATAGACCGCCTGAACGGAGGTGATGGAGCCGTTCTTGGTGGAGGTGATCCGCTCCTGGAGAGCGCCCATTTCCGTTGCCAGGGTGGGCTGGTAACCAACGGCAGAGGGCATACGGCCAAGCAGTGCGGAAACCTCGGAACCGGCCTGGGTGAACCGGAAGATGTTGTCGATGAACAGCAGCACGTCCTGGTGCTTCACATCCCGGAAGTACTCGGCCATGGTCAGGCCCGACAGACCCACCCGCATACGGGCTCCGGGGGGCTCATTCATCTGGCCGAATACCATGGCGGTTTTGCTGATAACGCCGGACTCGGTCATTTCGTTGTACAGGTCATTGCCTTCCCGGGTACGCTCGCCGACACCGGTGAATACGGAATAGCCGTTGTGAGCGGTGGCGATGTTGTAAATCAGCTCCTGGATCAGAACGGTTTTGCCCACGCCGGCGCCGCCGAAGAGGCCGATCTTGCCGCCCTTGGCGTAGGGGCAGATCAGGTCGATGACCTTGATGCCGGTTTCCAGAATCTCGGTAGCGGGTTCCTGCTCCTCGTAGGATGGAGCGGGACGGTGGATGGGCCACTGGTCGTCGCCCTGCACCGGCTCCTTGTTGTCGATGGGCTGACCCAGCAGGTTAAACACCCGGCCCAGGCACGCATCGCCCACGGGAACCCGGATGGGGGAACCGGTATCGGTGGCCTCAGCGCCCCGGGACAGGCCGTCGGTGGAGCTCATGGCAACGCAGCGCACCACATTGTCGCCAATGTGCTGGGCGACCTCGGCCACGATGGTCTTGTCGCCGTTCGGCACTTCAATGGCGCTTAAAAGCTGTGGAAGCTGGTCGTCAGGGAAGCGAATGTCAAGAACAGGGCCCATGATCTGGATCACTGTTCCTTTTTGTTTGGCCATTGGATTCAACTCCTTATGTTGGAATGTTTCGGAGGTTCCCTCAGGAACCGGCCACGATTTCGGTAATTTCCTGGGTGATGGCAGCCTGACGGGCGCGGTTGAACTTGAGACTCAGATCCGCGATCATATCGTCGGCGTTCTGGGTCGCGGAGTCCATGGCGCTGCGGCGGGCGGCCTGCTCGGAAGCACGGCTCTCGCACAGGGCGCCGTACAGGATGCCTCCCAGGTATTCCGGAATAATGGCGTCAAAGACCTCTTCGCTGCTGGGCTCGTACTGGATGTCGCTCTGAAGCCGCCCCTCCCGGCCGGTTTTTGTACGGATCAGGGGCAGAAGCCGCAGCGACGCGGGGGTCTGGGAGAGAACGGAAACGAAATTGGTGTAGGCAACCCGGATCTCGTCAAATTCCCCGGTAAGGAACGCTTTGCTGATCTGCTTGGAGATGGTGAAACAGTCGCCGATGGCAATGTCCGCGGCTTCGGCGTAGTTCTCGGTCAGCGCGGGAACGCGGCGGCTGCGGAAAAACTCCACGGCCTTCTTGCCGATGGGAAGCACCAGGGCGTTCTTGCCCTCCATTTCCCCGTAGGCCAGCTTCAGCACGTTGCTGTTGTAGCCTCCGGCGAGACCCCGGTCGCCGGCAATAACGATATAGAGTACCTTATTTACGGGACGGCTCACCAGATAGGGTGAGGAAAAATCCCGATTGGAATCCACAATGTCATTGATGGCGCCATACAGGGTTTCAAAATAGGGTCGGGAATTGAGAACCTGGGCCTGGGCCCGGCGGAGCTTGGAGGCGGCGACCATTTCCATGGCCTTGGTGATCTGCCGGGTGGACTCCATGCTTCGGATCCGGTTCTTGATCTCCTTGGTGGATACTCCAGCCATGGCTTACCCTCCTCAGCCGACCACAAACTGGGCCGTCAGTTCTTCCAGGGCAGCTTTCAGGCTGTTTTCTACCTCGGTTTCCAGCTTGCCGGTGGAACGGATGGCCTCCAGCACGTCGCTGTGCCGAAGCTCCATATGCTCCTCCAGCCGCTGCTCAAAATCGGGAACACGATCCACAGGAATGTCGTTCAGATATCCGTGGGTGACCGCATAGATGATGCACACCTGCTGGGCAACCTCCTTGGGGCTGCCGTTGCGCTGCTTCAGCACGGCCACGATCCGCTCGCCCAGGGCAAGTCTCGCCTTGGTATCGGCGTCCAGGTCGGAACCGAACTGGGCGAAGCTCTGCAGCTCCCGGTACTGGGAGTACAGCAGCTTCAAAGAGCCCGCCACCTTCTTCATGGCCTTGATCTGGGCGTCGCCGCCCACACGGGACACGGAGATACCGGGGTTCACGGCGGGCATGATGCCGGAGTTGAAGAGCTCCGTTTCCAGGAAGATCTGGCCGTCAGTGATGGAAATCACGTTGGTGGGGATATAGGCGGAAACGTCGCCGGCCTGGGTCTCGATGATGGGAAGGGCTGTCAGACTGCCGCCGCCCAGCTCCGGGGACAGCTGCGCCGCCCGCTCCAGAAGCCGGGAGTGGAGGTAGAACACGTCGCCGGGATAAGCCTCCCGTCCGGGGGGACGGCGGATCAGAAGGGATATGGCACGGTAGGCCACGGCGTGCTTGCTCAGATCGTCATAGATGACCAGCACGTCCTTCCCCTGGTGCATGAAGTGCTCGCCCATGGCACAGCCGGAGTAGGGGGCGATGTACTGCATGGGAGCCAGCTCCGAGGCGGTTGCGGAGACAACAATGGTGTAATCCATGGCCCCTCCGGCAGTGAGGCTGTCCACCACCTGGGCTACGGTGGAACGCTTCTGGCCGATGGCAACATAGATACAGATCACATTCTTGCCCTTCTGGTTCAGAATGGTATCGGTTGCGATGGTGGTTTTACCGGTCTGGCGGTCGCCGATGATCAGCTCCCGCTGGCCCCGGCCAATGGGGATCATGGAGTCGATGGCCTTGATGCCGGTCTGCAGGGGGCGGCTGACGTGCTTGCGCTCGATGATGCCGGGGGCGGGGGATTCGATGGGGCGGTAACCCTCCGCCGCAATGTCGCCCTTGCCGTCGATGGGAGCGCCCAGGGCGTTGACCACACGGCCGATGAGGCCCTGCCCCACGGGGACGGAGACCACCTTGCCGGTACGCTTGACAATGTCGCCCTCTTTGATGCCCTGGTCGGAGCCCATGATGACGATGGACACGGTCTCCTCCTCCAGGTTCTGGGCCATACCGTAGGAGCCGTCGGGGAACTCCACCAGCTCGCCGGCCATGCAGTTATCCAGCCCGGAGGCCTTGGCAATGCCGTCGCCGACCAGAATGACCACGCCGGTCTCGCTGGCCTCCATGCGGTTTTCGTAGTTCTTGATTTGACTGCGAATGATTTTGGTTATTTCTTCGGGTCTAAGTTCCATACAGTCCCTGCTTTCTCGTCAGAGTACGTCTTTTTTCAGCAAGCTATGGATGGATTCCAGACGGTGGGAAACGGTGTCATCCAGACGCTTGCCGTCATAATCCAGGCGGACGCCGCCCAGAACATCGGGGTTCACCCGGCTGCGGAGGGAGATGGTTTTTCCGGTGATCCGGGACAGTTTCTGCGTCAGCGCGTCGGCCTGCTCCGCGGACAGCGGGACGGCGGTAACGGCAGTGACAGGGAGTATCCCATGATCCTCGTTATACCGGCGGGTGTAGGCGGTGCAGCACTGGTCAAAGGAGCCGATATAGCCCCTCTCCACCAGGATCTTCAGGAAGTTCAGCAGATAAGGATGCACCCGTTCCCGCAAGGCCTCGTCCAGAATGCCGCAGCGTTCTGCCTTGGAAAGGTTGGCGGAGCGCAGCAATTTCCCGTAATCCGGTTCGGCCCGAAAGACCTGCTCCAGAACCTCCAGCTCCTGCCGGATGGTTTCGTCCAATCCCTCACTGAGGGCCAGCTCATACAGAGCTTCGCCGTAAACAGTTCCTACCTGGGTCATGCTTCATCACCCAATTCCCGAATGAAGCCGTCGATCAGACTTGCCTGATCCGAATCCTTCAGCTCCCGCTCCACCACCTTGCCGGCAATGGCCATAGCCAGATCCGAAATCTCGTTTTTGGCGTCGTTGATGGCCTTTTTCTTCTCCTGGGCAATGTCACGGGAGGCCTTGTCCATGATGGCGGCTGCCTGGGCATTGGCGTCCCGGATGATCTGCTCCTCCCGAGACTGGCCCCGGGCAACGGCTTCCTTCACGATTCGGTCGGAAGTCTCCTGGGCAGCATTCAGCTTCTGCTGGTAGCTTTCCTGGAGCTGCTTGGCCTGCTCCTTGGCGGCCCCGGCATCGGCGTACAGATTGTCGATTTCCTGCTGACGCTCCGTAATAATCTTCATCACGGGCTTAAACAGGAATTTCTTCGCCACAAAGAAGATGGTGAGGGTATTGAGCAGAATGAACAGCGCAGTCCAGGGATTGACACCCAAAAATGATTCAAACACTTGCGTTGCTCCTTTCTATGGAAGATGGAAAGGAATTACAGCAGGAACAGAATCAGGAAGGCGATGATCAGGGAGTAAATACCGGTGGTCTCGGCGATGGCACAGCCCATGATCATGGTGCTGCGCAGGGTGCCTGCCGCCTCGGGCTGACGGGCCATGCCGTCCAGAGCGTGGGCGACAGCGGTACCTTCGCCCACGCCGGGGCCGATGGCGCCGATACCCATACAAAGACCTGCGCCGATAGCTTTACCGGCGATTGCGATTGCTTCTGCTAATTCCATAATAAGTTCCTCCTAGGTGATATTTTTGTTTTCTAAGGCTACACCGCATAATTCGGCAAGGAAGCTCAGCGAGAGATTGTGTGCCAGTTCAAAGTTTCAAAAGCGGGGGAATACTGTATGTATTTCCCGTTTTTGAAACTGCAGAAATGGTGCAAAAGATCCGCTGAGATCCGCTGACGCAATTGTGCGGTATTGCCCTAATGGAAATATACTAATCGGATTTCGGCAGTGCGGTGCGGAATCGGGAGCTGTTTTTGTATCCCGCAGGCGGAAGGGCAACAACCCCTCCCTACAGAGTGGCGCACGGCCTTCGTCCGAAGAGCTTCGGGATTATTCCGCCTGGGCCTCCTGGGGTTCGGGCAGGGACGAGGAAATGTAGACCATGGTGAGCAGCGTGAACACATAGGCCTGGACAAATCCGGAGAAGAGGTCAAAGTAGCAGCTGAGCACCGCGGGGATGCCGTAAGCCAGTACGGGAACTCCGGTAAGGATCCCCAGAGCTTCCAGCAGGCCGAAGAAGCCCAGCACGGCGCAGACGATGCCGAAGAACAGCTTAACCTTCCCGCAGGAGCGTTTCCACCAGAAAAACAGTCCCGCCCCCGCCGCCAGAAGCACCACGGACATGACCCAGCCGCTCCCGGTGATCAGCTTCAGCACCGCGGCGGAGGCCATGCTGAGGGAGGTGTAGATCAGGGTGGTGATAACGCCGCCGCCGGCTACGTTGCCGAAGTGACGGAAGGCCATGGAGATAGGCTGGGCGATCTCGGAAATGACATTCATGGGGGTCATGACCACGATGGGTTCGGTGAAGCCCTTCAGCCAGCCCAGGAAGCCCTTGTTTTTGATGTTGTTGTACCAGATGATGACGCTGACCATCAGCGCCCATACCAGCACGCAGCTTAAGTCCGCCGTGGAGGAGCGGAGAAATCCGGTGAGGCCAATAAAGGAGCCGCAGATGGAGCTTAAGAATATGGTGGCAACAAAGGGCATCCAGTGGGCGTTGTGCGCGCCCATGGTTTCCACCACCATATTGTGGAGCATCATCACGGCCTTTTCAACCATGACCTGCAGACCATCGGGCCGCTTTTTCAGCCTTCTGCCCAGCAGGATGCTGGCGGTACACAGGAAAATGGTAACGATCAGGTGGGAAACGGTGGTCTGGGTGATGGGAATGCCGCCGAAAATGGGAATGGTGAAGTAAATAAACGCGCCTGTGACATCCATATTCATAACGGATCAAGCCCCTTTCTTTCTGAAAAACTCCACCACGGTCAGGGTGGGACGGACAAATACCAGAGGAAGCACCAGGGCAATCAGGTTAAATACCTCCGTCTTGGCGCAGAGGATGAGCACGACAAACAGGCCGAGAAGCCGGAGCATATAGGAATTGCGAACCAGCAGGGAGCCGCCCTTTACATCCTGATTCTCCGCCTTGTCCGCTGCCAGAGAGGTACCCAGAGCCATCAGGAAGAAGTTGCCGATGCTCAGAACCGCGCCCGTCAGGCCGCCCCACAGCACGGACAGTTCAAAACGACCCAGAAGGGCATAGACAAGCATCATCACGGCGGTGCAGACCGCTACGCCGATGGCGACAATTCCGGTTTCACGGTATACGATTTTTCGGGATTCCATAGCGTTCCTCCGGGTCAGGTATGTTCATTGAAGGAAAGAGGCGGGGGATCCTGCTTCTTCCGATCCCGGGACATCCGATCCATAGCCCTGAGAGACTGCCGGAAGCCGCTGACGGCTGAGGAAATGCCCACAAGGAGCCCGATCCAGATGATCCAGGTTCCCCAGCCCCGGGAATTGTGGAGCCATACGGCCCCGCCAAGGAAAAGAGCCAGGGGAAGCGCCACCGAAAGGCCCAGCTGGGTCAGCCAGACCAGAAGGTTCACATCCTTCAAAGCCTTTGCCCCCTTTCCCATACATCTTTTTCATTATACCCCAGGAAGGGAAAAGATTCAAGGAATTTCTGAAAGATAAATGTAAAAGATTTGAAAATACAAGGAGGGACTGTTTTGTACGGATCGGCATCCACGGGGAAGGAATCAATTGGTGTATAAAGACTTGTGCTTATCGGTTTTCCTCAGCTGACTGGCAAATTGGTGTTTGTCGGGACACCACCGTAGGGGCGGCTATTAGCCGCCCGCTTTTGTTTCGTCAACGAAAGTGCTTCCGTTTATCGGAAACGCTCAAAAACCTGAACGCTTTCGGGCGGCTAATAGCCGCCCCTACGGTAGCAATGCAACGTGTTTGGAAATCTGCAAACACCAATTTGCCCCTGTGCGGGGGGTTCGGGATGGGCGGAAACATTTTTTACAGGGAATTCCCTGTTGGGGCTTTAAAAATCCGGGAAAGTATTGTACAATGTTGTCGTTATACACCGAGAATGCGGAAACAGGAGCGAAGAAAAATTGGCAGAACAGGAAATGGAAATTCTCCAGGGCACCATCCGTGCCGTGGTATACCAGAATTATGACAACGGCTACGCGGTACTGCGCCTGGGCGTGGGCGGCGGACAGGCTGTCACGGTGGTCGGGACAATCCCGCTGCCCGCCGTTGGGGAACGGCTCATGGTCACGGGCCGGTGGAGCAGCCATGCCAGCTACGGACGGCAGTTTGAGGCGGAGTTTCTGGAGCGGCTGATGCCGGAAACCTCCCTGGAGATCCTGAACTATCTTTCCAGCCGGGTCATCAAAGGGATCGGTCCCAAGATGGCGGCAAGGATCGTGGAGCATTTCGGTGACCAGACGCTTCAGATCATGGAACGGGAGCCTGTCAGGCTGGCGGAGGTCTCCGGGATTTCCCGGGATCGGGCCAAGGCCATCGGCGAGGAATTCCGAACCCAGGTGGGGATGCGGCAGCTGATGGAATTCTTTGCGCTGCACCATCTTCCCGCCGAGCTGGCGGTGCGCACCTACAAGCTCTACGGAGAGAGCACCGTGGAGCTTCTGTACGACGATCCCTATTTGCTGATGGACGACGGGCTGGAGGCTCCCTTTGAGGCGGTGGATCGCTTCGCCATTGAGCTGGGTGTGGCGGGGGACGACCCCAGGCGCGTGGAAGCAGGCATCCTGTTTGAGCTGAATTATAACCTCTCCGCCGGTCACAGCTTCCTGCCGGAGGACAAGCTGACGGCGGCTACGGCCCAGCTGCTCACCGTGGAGGCTCAGACCGTGAAGGATGGGCTGGGGCGGCTTCTGGAGGCGGACCGGCTGGTGCGGCAGCATCTGGCGGGAATCACTGTGATCTATCTTCCCCAGCTTTACGAGGCGGAAACCTACTGCGCGGAAAGACTCCTGAAGTTTTCCTCTCAGCGGATTCCGGAGCCTGCGGGACTGGACGGCAAGCTCCGCCGGGCGGCGGAGGAAAGCGGGATTTCCTATTCTGCCGAGCAGGAGCGGGCCATCCGGGAAGCGGCGGTCAGCGGTGTGCTGCTGGTCACCGGCGGCCCCGGCACCGGCAAAACCACGATATTAAAAGGAATATTATCCCTTTTTCAGCAGATGAAGCTGAAGTGCCTGCTGGCAGCCCCCACGGGGCGGGCGGCCAAACGGCTGACGGAGGTCACGGGGGAGGATGCGTCCACCATCCATCGCCTGCTGGAGGCGGGGATCGACCAGGCCACAGGGAAGATGGTCTTTGTCCGGGACGAGGATAACCCCCTGAAAGCGGATGCCGTGATTGTGGACGAGATGTCCATGGTGGATATTCAGCTGCTGCACAGCCTCCTGAAGGCGATTCCCCATGGCAAGCGGCTGATCCTGGTGGGGGATCCGGACCAGCTGCCCCCGGTGGGGCCGGGCTTCCCCTTCGGGGATATGCTCCGCTCGGGATGCTTAAGCGCGGTACGGCTGACTTCCGTTTTCCGGCAGGCCCAGCAGAGCCTGATTGTCATGAATGCCCACCGGGTGAACCAGGGACAGATGCCGGAGCTGAAAACCGTGAACTCGGACTTCTTCTTCATGCGGAGGCAGTCCGAGGACGCGGTGGCCCAGACGGTGCGGGATCTGTGCGCCACCCGGCTGCCCAAGAATATGGGGATTCCTTCCGGAGAAATCCAGGTGCTTTCCCCCACCCGGAAGGGGGCCGTGGGCACCGTGAATCTGAATGCCATGCTCCAGGCGGCTCTGAATCCGGCATCCCCGGAGAAAAAGGAGAAGCAGTATGGGGATTTCACCTTCCGGGAAGGCGACCGGGTGATGCAGATCCGGAACAACTATGATATTCAGTGGAAGAAAACCGACGGTTCCGCCGTGGGCACCGGCGTGTTCAACGGAGATGTGGGAACCATCGTTTCCATCGACCCCGGGACGGAGACCCTGACCGTGGTATTCGACGACCGGGAGGCGGAGTACGATTTCACCCAGCTGGGGGAGCTGGAGACCGCCTATGCCATGACCGTTCACAAGAGCCAGGGCAGCGAGTACCGGGCGGTGATTCTGACAGCCTGGAACGGGTCGCCCTACCTGCTCAGCAGGAGCATCCTGTATACGGCCATTACCCGGGCCAGGGAGCTGCTGATTATCGTGGGGCGGGAGGAGACGGTGGCCGTGATGACCCAGAACGCCAAGAAAAACCGCCGCTACAGTGGGCTTAAGCTGCGGCTCCAGGAGAAAACGGAATGAAGTGGCTGCTGGAGCTGCTATTTCCACAGAAGTGCATCCTCTGCCGCAGGGTGCTCCGCGGGGGAGAGACAGATCTGTGCCGGAAGTGCCGTGCGGAGCAGGAGCTTTGGGGAACTCCAAAAAGGAAACCGCAATTTCTTGACAGCATTACTGCGGTCTGGTATTATGAAGGAAATGTCAGACGTGCTGTTCTGCGCTACAAATTCTACAGGGCACGGTATTTGGCTGCCGGTTTTGGCAGGAACCTTGCCATGCGGCTGCAGCAGCGGGATTGGGAGTATGACATTCTCACCTGGGTACCCGTGAGCCGTCTGCGCAGGCTCACCCGGGGATACGATCAGGTGGAGCTGTTGGCAAAGGCCGTGGGGAAAGAGCTGGGCGTGGCCCCTGTTCCCACGTTAAAGAAGATCCGCCACAATCGCAGACAATCCGGGATTCACTCCGAGGCTGAGCGTAAGGCCAATGTTCTGGGGGCCTACCGGGTTCTCAGCCCGGGAGAGATCCGTGGGAAGCGGATCCTGCTTCTGGATGATGTGCTCACCACGGGAGCTACCTCCGGGGAATGCGCCCGGATGCTGCTTACCGCCGGGGCAAAGGAAGTTCACTGCGCCGTTATCGCGGCGCGAAGGTAAAAAGGTGTGTGAAATATGGCTATACTATCCAATGACCTGGGCGTTGACCTGGGTACCTCCAATGTGCTGATTTACGCGGACGGCAAGGGCCTGGTGGTCCGGGAGCCCTGCGTTGTGGCGCTGGACAAGAATACGGGAAAAATTCTTCAGGTGGGTGCCGCAGCCCGGAATATGCTGGGCCGAACCCCCGGCAACGTGGTTGCCATGAAGCCTCTGAGGGACGGCATAATCTCCGATCATGAAATGACCGTGCGGCTGCTGCAGGAGCTGTTCAAAACCGCAACCAAAGCGGGAATCTTCACGCCCAAGCCCCGTGTAGTCATCAGTGTGCCCAGCGGCGTCACGGAGGTCGAGGAGCGAAGCGTCATCAACGCGGCCATCGAAGCCGGAGCCCGAAGAGTGTTCCTGATTGAGGAGCCGTTGGCAGCCGGATTGGGCGCGGGACTGGACATCAAGGGCCCCAGCGGTCATCTGGTGGTGGACATCGGCGGCGGTACCACGGATATCGCGGTGCTGAGCATGAACGGCGTGGCAGTGTCCTCCTCGCTGAAGGTGGCGGGAGATGCCTTTGACGATGCCATCACCCGCTACGTCCGCCGCCAGCACGGCGTCATCATCGGACAGGTCACCGCCGAGAGCATCAAGATCCAGATCGGACAGGTGTTCCCCCGGGACGAGGAGCTGAGTATGAACGTCAAGGGTCGGGATTTCAAAACCGGTATGCCCAAGGTGGTCACCCTGACCTCCACGGAAATCTACGAGGTGCTGCGCCGCCCCGCCCGGCAGATCGCCGACGAGGTTCTGGCTGTTCTGGAACAGACGAGCCCCGAGCTGGTGTCCGATATCTCCGAAAACGGCATCACCCTTACCGGCGGCTGCAGCCAGATCTGGGGCATGGCGGAGCTGCTGATGGAGCGCACAGGCATTGACTGCACCCTTGCCGACGATCCGGACTCCTGCACCGCCTACGGCTGCGGCAAGAGCCTCAGCTGGATCAACCATATGCAGGAGGGTCCCATCAACATTGCCCGCCGCCGTGCCATGAGAGGGTAATATGGAAAGACGGACGAAAATGGGATGGAATGCCCTGCGGGTCATCGGAATTGTGTATGCGATTCTTGGCGGTGTTTTCCTTATGGCCGGCGCGGGGATGTACTTCCTGGGCGGCAGTGAATTGGAGCTGACAATTGTTGGCGGTGTATTTATTCTGATCGGCGGGATTTTCGGGTTGCTTGGCGGGATATTTCTGGCCGTGGAGTACGGAAAACGCAGACGTGCCAACCGGCTGATCGCCGCGCAGAAGTACATCTGGGGGCAGGTTGTGGACTGCCAGATCAACTACAATGTCCGCGTCAACGGGCGCAGCCCGGTGATCTTTGTGGTGAAGTATGAGGATGGGAGAGGGGTTTCCCACATCTTCCGCAGCCATGGGGTGAACACCTACCGGGATCCGAGCTACATCGGCAGACAGGTGCGGGTATACGTCAGTGACGACAGCTTCCGGCACTACTATGTGGATGTGGAGGAATTGCTTCCCAATACGGTGGAGCACTGACGTTTCCCGGACGCGAAATGAAAACAAAAGCTGCAAAAACGGCATGGCTTTCGGGAGGTGCGCATAAGACAGTAAAACTGAAGATTACAGCATTGCATAATACAATTTCCAGTAAAGCTTTGCGGATGCAACTGAAAATCCAAACCTGAAGTCCATAAGGGACATGACAACGAACGGTTGTATATGTTACAATAATAGAATAATACCCAAAGGCCCCATTAACATGTCAGGTTGCCGATTGGCAGCACTTATTAATGGAGGTTTTAAAAATGAGAAACAAACAGGTAAAAAAGGCAACGGTTGACGCGCTCAGTTTAATGATTCGCCATGCAGACAAAGGGCCTTCCGGCTTTTGGACGGATGACTATGAGGGGTGCGGCAATCCGGCAATTTTCCCGGAGTTTGAAGATGGACTGAAGCGAGGAAGGCTTGTTCAGAAAGAACACTATCTTTGCCCGTGGAATACTGCTATAATGTATGGCGATGGACATGGGAACATAAGCACTGGCTGCTATTATAGTTGCTCCATTGAACGGGCAAAATATCTGTCAGAACAAGAACTCAAGAATATCCTTACTCGGTTCAAAACGCGTCTGGAAAATGGTGATTATGATAATACTGACCATTTGTCACCTTTGCTGACAGTAAGCGAGGTTAAACGTATTGAAGAGCGTATCTTAGCGGAGCAATCTGAAAAGGAGCGGAGCGAGGAACATAAGCGGCAGGACCGGCTAAAAGAGGCTGCTGCACTGATTGCCAAATATCCCTGTGAAGAATCCCTCCTCGCGGCTTATTATGGGCAGAACAACTGTGTAATCGCAGAAGGCGGTGCAATCCTCTTTGATCCAGCTTCTCAGGCGGATGTCGTTGGGGCAGAAAAACTGTCCTATAATGAATATCTTGATGTTCAGCTTGCATCTTTAGGAAGGCGTCACCGCTCGTATTTTGCCAGATGCTATTTCAATACTCCGTTGGGTTTTATGGGGCAGATTGAGAAAGTCAAAGAAAAGTATATCTGCTTCAAACGGATTTTTCTCAGCGGCATGTTTCCGGACGGAGAGATGTTCGACGGAAAAGAAGATCATGTCTGGATGGACAAATCAGGTTTTGAAGCGTTTTGTGCAGGTGACAGCGTTGCATTTGAAGCGGAGGTCTATCGTTATGTAAAGACCGGAAACGGGAAGCTGATTGATTATGGTCTGCGCAATCCGACAGGCATTCAGCAAATCGAAGCCTATGAACTTCCCAGCGACGATGAGTTGATTATGCAGGAAGTCGAGCAGCTTATCTGCGAGACTTGCTTTCTGAGAGACCACTGCAACGGCAGTTTCTGCACGATGGATCCCAAGCAAAAGCGTTTGCTCGAACGAGAAATGTTCCATGCAATAAAGGCAGGAACAGATGGGGAGGCGCGGAAATGAAACGAATCATTCTTACGTGGGGGCTCGTATTTGCACTATTGCTGGGCGGGTGCGGATCATCGGCGTCCCGCGTCGAAACACTGAAAAGCTGGTCTTTCCAGTATAATGAGGGTACGAACGATTACAGCCTTTTCTTCGGGCTAGCTGACAAGAACGATACGCCTTTATCGGCTGATGTTGACGTTGATATTCGAATCGTAAATGATGAGGGGGAAGCAGTTTACACTGGTACAAAATCCGTTTCTTCTGACGATTACAGTTATTATACCAGTCAGGCTGCCGGGGAACAATATCTTGCCAATGTGAGAATTCCAGCCGCAGAGATTGCGGCTGGAAGGTCTGCAAACGGGAAAGTCTATTTTACTGTATACAAAGAAAATGCGGTTCAATTTGATGAAGTGAACTGCGATGCGCTGTACTGCCTGCCTATTGAAGATGTCCAGGTGACATTTGATCCATTTCCACTGGACCTGAAGGTAAGGGATTATATGGGTGGCACAGCGTCTGTCATTCAAATCCAAGGAGCAGATTATAAGTTTCACAAGGATTCCTTTCCACAGCTATCCATCACAATTACCGGAGAAAAGACAAGCGGTAATAGCAATTCCGGGTATGATGTGATTAGCTATAAGCTGTACGACAGCGCTGGCTATATGGTTGACTCCGGTAATATTTATCTTTCATCTTTGAGCGCAGGAGATAGGTTCAAGGACGATTCTGTTGTGATCTATGATGTTATTCCCGGCGAATCCTATACCTTTCAATTGGTTGAGTATATCCAGTAAACCGCGTACTACCTTTTCATTTGCATAAGGGCGGTGAAAAGAGCGCAGTTCTATACAGTTTTCCTGCATACGTATTTGCCGCACCATTTAACCGTCTTATGAACACCGCCCCTTGGGCATGCCGTTTTTGTTGGCGGATTGAACCCGGATAATCCTCCGGTTCTGCCCGGGGATAACCTTAGGAAACCTCTTATGAAATCGTCTGCGGCCTGTCAGCCGCAGACGATTTCGTCAGAGGTTCCTTAGGGCAACACCGCTTAGGTGGGAGCAGCGGGCTTCGGCGGATCTTTTGCCCCAATCGTGCAGTATGAAAAATGGGAAATACATCCAGTATTCCCGCATTTTCCATACTTTCGCGCGGGTCAAAACACCGGCCGAATCTCCTTGCCCCATTATGCGGTGTTGCCTTCGTTTTTTGGGGAGGGAGCGGAATAAGGATCGGCCCCGGAGCGATTGGCTCCGGGGCGTGGGATTATGTGGTCCGGTAGCAGCCGCAGCCGGATTCCTGGGTGTCCGTCTGCGGGTCGCAGGCTTTGGGGGAGAATTCCTTGGCGGGGAAGGGGATCCGACTGAACATTTCGCAGGGGTCTTCGGCGCACCCCGGTGTTTCGCAGCATTCCTTGGTGGGAAGGCTGTACTCCAGTACGGGGACCACCAGCTGGGCATCCCGCTCCAGGCGGACGATGGAGAACTGGCCCAGAGTGACAAACAGCCGCCGCTTGTCGCCGGAGAGCACCAGCTCCTCGTCAAACATAGTCCGGATGTCTCCGGGAATCTGGACGGTGGCGGTTTCGCCGCAGGCGCACTCGCAGACATCCCGCACCCGGGAGCTGAGTACCATGGGGTCGAGCACCTCTACGACGGCGGTGGGGAGATTGGCGGCCGCGCGGGTGGGGCCGTCGGGGCCGCACAGGCGGGTGTCGCTTCGGTAGATGTGGGCGCGGCTGTCCTCACCGCACAGAACTGCCCGCTTGGTAAATACCGCCAGTCCGTACAGCGCCGCGGGGCGGCAGGAGCCCACCACCGCGTCGGCAAGAATCCGGTAGTAAAAGGTAACATCGATGCAGTAGTGGTGACCGTCGAAGGCCACGGGCTCCACATCAATGTAAGTGGTCAGCAGCTCCGCGCAGCGCACCCGGGCGTTGGCGGCGGTGTCCAGCAGAGCCTGGGAGCCGGTGGTTAAGTAGACACGAAGGTCCTCAATGCAGTCTTTATCCCGGCAGGAGTCCGTGATTTTTCTTGTGTGGATGGACATGGTCTGGCGCCCCTCGCCGCAGGAGCTGCGCAGGGTGTCCGATGCTTGCTCAGACATGGGATTACCTCCTGTTATCATGGCTTATAAGCTGATTCCGCTTATAGGACAGTTTATGCAGGGGAAAACGGTCTGTGCAGAAGAAACCCCCGCGCCGTTGATTCCGGCGCGGGGGCGGAGGTTACCAGCTGAAGCGGTAGACGGTTTCACTGTGGTAGGGTTCGCCGGCCTTGGTAATGGGCTGGGGCCATTCGGGGTGGTGAATGGAATCGGGGTAGAACTGGGTTTCCAGAGCGATGCCGCTGCGCTTGCCGTAGTGGACGCCGCCCTTGCCGTCGGTGTCCAGGTAATTGCCGGCATAGAACTGGATGCCGGGACAATCCGTGGAAACGGACATGGCCCTCCCGGATTCCGGATCGTAGAGCTGGGCGCAGGGGTTGCAGAATACCTCCCAGTTATGGTCGTAGCCCCCCTGAAGGTGCAGGGGCTCGTAATCCGCGCCGATATCGCGGCAGATGGGCTTGGGCACGCGGAAGTCCATGGGGGTACCCTCCACGCTGCGCTTTTCGCCTGTGGGGATGCTCTCGGCATCGGCGGGGGTGAAGAACCGGCCGGGGAGGGAAAGGATCTGTTCCATGGCTCTGTCCGTTTTTTGGTGGCCGGCCAGATTGAAGTAGCTGTGATTCGTCAGGTTGAACACCGTGTCCTGGTCACTGACGGCATCGTATAAAATGTGGAGACCGCCCACACTGTCCAGCTGATAGGTCAGCCGGATCAGGGCGTTTCCCGGGAAGCCCTGGTCGCCGTTGGGACTGCGAAGCTCCAGCGTGATGGCATCGCCTGCGTGCCGGATTACCTTCCACAGCCGGGTGCTGTAGGAGTCCGGACCGCTGTGGAGGTTATTGGAACCCTCATTGGGGGTGAGGGAATAGGTCTTGCCGCCAAGATCAAAGCAGGCTCCTTTGATCCGGTTGGCGCAGCGGCCCACGGTTGCGCCGAGATAGCAGCTTCCGCGCAGATACCCGTCACAGCTGTCGTAGCCCAGGGCTACGTCGGCAAGATTTCCCCGGCTGTCCGGAACCAGAAGCCTGACCAGGCAGGCGCCGAAATCGGTGACGGAGGCCGTCAGTCCGCCGCAGGAAATTGTGTACAGGAAACATTCCTCGCCGGTGGGCAGGTAGCCAAAAGATTCTTTCATGGGAATCTCCTTTCATTTTTGGAAGTGGAAACATGAAGATTATGTTAAGACCGATCCCCCCAATTATACTATATTCCGGAGGGAAATTCAAACCTTTCTTTTCTTCCGCTCCGAAAAATCTGAATTTTCCCATAGGGTTCCGGCTTGTGCTGCGGATGCAAAAAAAGGAAACTTTTTGCGACACAAAGAGTTTCCCACAACATTTAGTATCTGGGGCTTGACAAAACCACAAGATATAGTATAATAGGCCGTGCAGACAACCCTTCCGTATAGAGTGAGCATAAGGAGGAGCCCCAATGAAAATCATCAAAAGAAACGGTTCAGAGGTCGTTTTCGATATTGAGAAAATCCTGATGGCAGTGACCAAGGCCAACAACGCGGTGGAGGAAAGCGTCCGTATGACCCCGCTGCAGATCCAGCGGATCTCCCAGAGTGTGGAGATCGCCTGCCAGGAGATGGGCCGCAGCCCCTCCGTGGAGGAGATCCAGGATCTGGTGGAGAAGGCCATCATGGCTCACGGCGCCTTTGAGGTGGCCAAGGAGTACATCACCTATCGCTATACCCGCAGCCTTCTGCGGCAGTCCAACACCACCGACGACCGCATTCTCAGCCTGATCGAGTGCAACAATGAGGAGGTCAAGCAGGAGAACGCCAACAAGAACCCCACCATCAACGCGGTGCAGCGGGACTACATGGCCGGCGAGGTCAGCAAGGACATTGCCCGCCGGATCCTGCTGCCCCGGGAGGTTGTGCAGGCCCACGAGGCGGGCATCATCCACTTCCATGACGCGGACTACTACGCCCAGCATATGCACAACTGCGATCTGGTGAACCTGGAGGATATGCTTCAGAATGGCACCGTGATCTCCGGCACCCTGATTGAGAAGCCCCATTCCTTCTCCACCGCCTGCAACATCGCCACCCAGATCATTGCCCAGGTGGCCTCCAACCAGTATGGCGGTCAGTCCATTTCCCTTACCCACCTTGCGCCCTTTGTCCAGATCAGCCGGGAAAAGATCCGCCGCAGCGTGGAAAAGGAAATGAAGGAGTTCGGCATCGCCCCCTCCGAAGAGGC
The DNA here is from genome assembly GCA_945949735.1 of uncultured Clostridia bacterium. GTDB lineage: Bacteria > Bacillota > Clostridia > Oscillospirales > Oscillospiraceae > Faecousia. Next base: position 18,382 of record CAMFFO010000012.1, read on the forward strand.
AATCTCCAAGGTGGTGGAGGACCGGCTCCGGGAGGAGGTTCGCCGGGGCGTCCAGACCATCCAGTACCAGGTGGTCACTCTGATGACCACCAATGGGCAGGCCCCCTTCATCACCGTGTTCATGTACCTGAACGAGGCCAAGAACGAGCAGGAGAAAAAGGATCTGGCCATGATCATCGAGGAGACCCTGCGCCAGCGCTATGAGGGCGTGAAGAACGAGAAGGGCGTGTGGATCACCCCCGCGTTCCCCAAGCTGATTTATGTGCTGGAGGAGGACAACGTCCGGGAGGGAACCCCCTACTGGTATCTGACCCGGCTGGCGGCCGAGTGTACCGCCAAGCGGATGGTGCCGGACTACATCAGCGAGAAGAAAATGAGAGAGTACAAGCTCTCCAAGGGCGAAACTCCGGGCGAGGGCGACGTGTACACCTGCATGGGCTGCCGCAGCTTCCTGACCCCGGATCGCTCCGGAAACGGCTGGGACAATGTGGCCCGGGCCAAGAATTACGAGCCCGGAAAGCCCAAGTACTACGGTCGGTTCAACCAAGGCGTTGTCACCATCAACCTGGTGGACGTGGCATTGTCCTCCGGCCGGGATGTGGGCAAGTTCTGGGAGATCTTCGAGGAGCGGCTGGAGCTGTGCCATCGGGCGCTCCAGTGCCGTCATGAGCGGCTGAAGGGCACCCTGTCCGACGCCGCGCCCATCCTGTGGCAGCATGGAGCCCTGGCCAGACTGGAGAAGGGCGAGCCCATCGATAAGCTGCTCTACGGCGGCTACTCCACCATCTCCCTGGGCTATGCGGGTCTTTACGAGTGCGTCAAGTACATGACCGGCAAGTCCCACACCGATCCCGAGGCCAAGCCCTTTGCCCTCAGCGTGATGCAGAAGATGAACGACAAGTGCCTGGAGTGGAAAACCGCCGAGAACATCGATTACTCCCTCTACGGCACCCCGTTGGAATCCACCACCTACAAGTTTGCCAAGTGCCTGCAGAACCGGTTCGGCGTGATTCCCGGCATTACGGACAAGAGCTATATCACCAACTCTTACCATGTCCATGTGGCTGAGAACATTGACGCCTTTACCAAGCTCAGCTTTGAGGCGGAGTTCCAGCAGCTTTCCCCCGGCGGCGCCATCAGCTATGTGGAGGTGCCCAATATGCAGAACAACATCGACGCGGTACTGGAGGTGATGCAGTTCATCTACGACAACATCATGTATGCCGAACTGAACACCAAGTCCGACTACTGCCAGGTCTGCGGCTTTGACGGCGAGATTGACATCCGGGAGGATGACGGCAAGCTGGTTTGGGTGTGCCCCCAGTGCGGCAACAAGGATCAGAGCAAGATGAACGTGGCCCGCAGAACCTGCGGCTACATCGGGACCCAGTATTGGAACCAGGGCAGAACCCAGGAGATCAAGGACCGGGTGCTGCATCTGTAAAAGAAAGACGAAAATCGGTTCATCCCCGCAAATGGGATGAACCGATTTTTTTCCTGAAAAAGGGAAATAAATTGTTGTTTGAAAAAATGCTGTCATTGCGAGACCAGTGCGCACACTGGTCGTGGCAATCCCCCGGTTAGAGGGGAAATGTATCGACAATTGCCCTACAGAGCAGGGAAACGTTGCATTTTTGGTGCTAATCGTTACCTGGTTCCATGGGGCCGGGGGGATTGCCACACCAGTCTGCGGACTGGTTCGCAATGACAGAAAACTTGGAACAAATGATGTAAACAAGAATTTACCGCAGCAGGGGCGGGGAAATCAGGTTCCGGCGGTGGGCTTGCTGCGGAAGGGAATCTTTTGAACCCAGCCGATGAGCTGGCCGGAGAGGATCACGGTCAGCAGGGAATAACCGATTCTCTTAAGGGGAATATAGCTGAGGGACAGTCCCAGGACCAGCAGGTCACTGGCCAGGTAAATCCACTGGATGGGCACTTTGGTCAGGTGGGAGATGCTCATTGCCAGGGCGTCGTCCCCGGAGGTGGCCCCTCCCGCCCGGACGCAGAGCCCCGCGCCAATGCCGATGAAGAGCGCGCCCACAATGGCGGCAAGCATCGGATGGAAAGCAATCTCCGGCCACAATGGCGGGAACTGCTCGCAAATGCCGTAGCCCAGGGAGTATCCGCAGGCGGCGATGAGAGAATAGGCAATAAAATCGCGGCCAAGGGTTTTCCAGCCCAGGCAAAAGCAGGCTCCGTTCAGAATCAGGCTTGACAGGGCGGGGGAGATGCCAAGCCAATGGTCAATCAGCAGCACCGCGCCCAGCACGCCGCCCTCTGTGACTCCGGACAGAGCGTGGACGTTGTACATTCCAAAAGCCTGAAAGACCGAGGCCAGAAACGCAATGATGCAGTTGAATGGCTTGAGCTTTGGAAGGTGGAAAGTCATTTTCTTGGGGCTTCTCCTTTGTTCCTGGTTTCCGGGCATGATACCATGGAAACAGGTACTTGTCAAGGCAGGTAGAGAACCCGCCGCTTTTCCTCTGCCCCGGGAGGCTCCGGGTCATCCTGGCAGAACAGGCCGTACAGGTCGCCGCAGCGTTTTTCCAGCTCCCAATAGGGATGGTCAATTCGCTCCCCTGGGTTCAGAATGACCGCTTTTTCCTTGGCGGCTTTCAGAGCGGCTCTTCCTCTTTCGTTGAAGGCCAGCGCCCGGGTATAGGGGACTGGGGCTTCCAGCATTTCCCGGGGAATCCCCAGAAAGGCGCACAGCACCATCCGGTCAATGCGGGTACGGGTGTAGCGTTTGGATTTGACGGCGGTGACAATGGCCTCCAGGGTTGTTTCCTGACGGGCGGCGTGCATCAGCTTCCGCCACAGGCCTTCGGAGCCGTAGGGGAGGGCTTCAAACTCCCCGTCGGACATGGCGCGAAGCCGATAGAGGATTGCCCGCTCCCCGGCTTCCAGGCTGTGCAGGGGCGCAGCCCGGAAGCAGTCCCGGACAGACTCCGGAAGGTAATCCAGCCAGGCCCCGGACTGGAGCATCAGGCTCCGCAGGGAGGAGGCGGAAGGGTTCTCCGGGTCGGGCAAGGGCGCGTGGTAGCTGCCCTCCCGGCGGATGGGGAAGGGCTCCAGGGGGGAATCCTGGGACAGGATGGCTTTGCAGTATTCCACCGCCAGAATGTCGTTGGGAAGGGTCAGGGGGGAGCTGCCGGGGTGCAGGCGCTCCAAAGCGGCCTGCCGGGCGGCGGGGAAGGAAAGCCCCTTCTGAAGCTCCTGGCGCAGCAGGGGCGGAAACTCCTCGCTGAGAAGAATCCGGGCATTGGTCAGAAGCGTTTTTTTGTCCCCGGTTTCCGAGCCAAAGCAGAGGACATCGCAGAAGGAGGAGAGAATCCGCACGCCTCCGGCGGCAAAGCCCTCGGCTGAGGACAGCGCGTAGGTCACGGGCAGCTCCAGCACCAGGTCGGCCCCGGCAAGAATGGCGGCTCTGGCCCGGATGGACTTGTCCACGACGGCAGGCGCCCCACGCTGGACGTAATTCCCGCTCATCAGACAGCAGACGGCGGTATCCGGGCCAAACTGCTCCCGAATGAGGCCAATTTGCTTCTGATGCCCCCGGTGGAGGGGGTTGTATTCACAGATAATCCCGACGGTTTTCAAAAAATCCCCTCCTTCCCAAAATTTTTCCTGTTCGGGGGTTGAGAAATCCGGGAAAATGGAATATAATATTCCAAGCTATGACCAGTATACCACAAGCGCGCGAAAAAAGAAATTATTTTATTTTAGGAGGTTTATCCCCGATGAACATTCTGATTATCAATGCCGGCTCCTCCAGCCTGAAGTACCAGCTGATGGATCCCGATACCGGCGTCGTCTCTGCCAAGGGCCTGTGTGAGCGTATCTACATTGACGGCCGCCTGACCCATAAGGTGGGTGACAAGAAGGTCGTGAAGGACATTCCCATGCCCACCCACTCCGAGGCCATTCAGGCCGTTCTGGAGATCCTGGTGGATCCCGTGGAGGGCGTGATCAAGTCCACTGACGAGATCGACGCCGTGGGTCATCGTGTCCTGCACGGCGGCATGAAGTTCTCCGACTCCTGCATCATTGACGATGCCTGCATCAAGGCCATCGAGGACTGCATCCCCCTGGGGCCCCTCCACAACCCCGCGAACCTCATGGGCATCCGGGCCTGCCAGGCGGTCATGCCCAACACTCCCCAGGTGGCTGTGTTCGACACCGCTTTCCACATGACCATGCCCCCCAAGGCCTACCGCTACGCCATTCCCACCGAGTACTATGAGAACGACGACATCCGCCGCTACGGCTTCCACGGTACTTCCCACAAGTATATCGCCCGCCGGGCCGCGGAGCTGATGGGAACCAAGAATTTCAAGATGGTCAACTGCCACCTGGGCAACGGCTCCTCCATGTCCGCCATCAAGGATGGCAAGTGCATGGATACCACCATGGGTCTTAGCCCTCTTGCCGGTGTGCCCATGGGCACCCGCTCCGGCGACATTGATCCCTGCGTTGTGCAGTTCATCTGCAACAAGTATGGCATGAGCGTGGACGACTGCCTGACCATGCTGAACAAGAAGTCCGGCATGCTGGGCATCTCCGGTGTGTCCTCCGACTTCCGGGATCTGGAGGCCGGCGCCAATGAGGGCAACGAAAACTGCCAGCTGGCGCTGGACAAGTTCTGCTACGAGGTTGCCAAGTTCATTGGCGCCTACGCCGCCGCGCTGAACGGCCTGGACATGATCACCTTCACCGCCGGTGTGGGCGAGAACGGCCCCAGCACCCGGCAGGCCATCTGCGACTACCTGGGCTTCATGGGCGTGAAGATCGATCCCGAGAAGAACAATGTCCGGGGCAAGGAGGCGCTCATCTCCACTCCCGACTCCAAGGTTCAGGTTTGGGTCATCCCCACCAATGAGGAGCTGATGATCGCGCAGGACACCGCCGAGCTGGTCAAGGCTGCCAGAAAGTAAAATAGAAACACGAAGGAGCCGCCGCGTTAAGCGGCGGCTCTTCATAGATGGAGAAACAGGAAATGCCTATTGCGGGAATTGAGCAGCCGGAGATCATCGGGATCAGCGAACATTTGCGGCTTCGCAGGTTTGACGGCTGCTTTGACTTTGCATTTGAATGGTATCAGGATCCGGAAACGGTCTGGCTGGTGGACAGGGTGAAAACGCCCTACACCCAGGGCAAGCTCAACGGGATGTACCGATGGCTGGATGAACACGGCGAGCTGTACTTTATTGAAGTACGGGAAGATGGCGCCTTTCGGCCCATCGGAGATGTCTGCTTCTGGAAGGATGATATGCCCATTGTCATCGGGAAGCCCGCATACAGAGGCAGGGGAATCGGCGCTCAGGTGGTGTCCGCTCTGATTGAGCGGGCAAAACAGCTGGGGTATTCCAGGCTCAGTGTGAATGAAATATACGATTACAATGCAGGTTCCAGAAGATGCTTTGAGAGGGTCGGCTTTCGCGTCTGCGAAAAGACGGAGCGGGGCGTCCGCATGAAGCTGGATCTTGTGAAGATGGAGGAAAAGGGAATGCAAACTGTTACAGAGCGTTTCTTGCGCTACGTTTCTTTCGATACGATGTCCGATGAGTTCTCCGAAACCTGTCCGTCCTCCGATAAACAGAAGCTGCTGGGGGCGGCCCTGGTGGAGGAGATGCGGCAGATGGGCATCCGGGATGCCCGGATGGATGAAAACGGCTATGTCTACGGCACGGTGCCCGGGGACCCCGAAAAACCCACCATCGGATTGATCGCCCATATGGATACCTCTCCCGACGCCTCCGGGGCGGATATCAAGGCAAAAATCGTGGAGTACACCGGGGAGGATATCTGCCTGAACGGGGAAAAGGATATCTGGCTCCGGGAGGCGGATTATCCTGCCCTTCGGAATCATGTGGGCAAGCATCTGATTGTCACCGACGGCACCACCCTGCTGGGAGCGGATGACAAGGCGGGCGTGGCGGAGATTATGGCGGCTGCGGAATACCTGCTGAAAAATGGCGGCTCCCACGCGACCCTGAAAATTGGCTTTACTCCCGACGAGGAGATCGGCCGGGGAGCGGACCGGTTTGATGTGGCCGGGTTTGGGGCGGACTACGCCTACACCGCCGACGGCGGCCCGGTGGGGGAGATCGAGTACGAGAACTTTAACGCAGCCTCCGCCAAGGCCGTGTTCCGGGGCCTCAACATCCATCCCGGTTCCGCCAAGGACAAGATGGTCAACTCCCAGCTCATCGCCATGGAGTTCCAGGGCCTTCTGCCTGTACAGCAGCGGCCGGAGTACACCGAAGGCTATGAGGGCTTCATCCATCTGACGGACATGGAAGGCCAGGTGGAACGCAGCGTCCTGCGCTACATTGTCCGGGATCACGATATGGAGAAATTCCAGGCGAAAAAGGCCGTCCTTGAGGCTGCCGCGGAGTTTATTAACCGCAAATACGGTGAGGGAACCGTGGAGCTGACCCTGAAGGACAGCTATTTCAACATGAAAAAGTGCATTGAGCCCTGTATGTATGTGGTTGACAGGGCCATGGATGCCATGAAGGCCGTGGGAATGGAGCCCAAAGCGGTGCCCATCCGGGGCGGCACCGACGGCGCAAGGCTTTCCTATGAGGGACTGCCCTGTCCGAACCTGTGCACCGGTGGGGAAAACTACCATGGAAGGTTCGAGTATATTCCTGTGGAGGATATGGAGCAATGCGTCCGGATGCTGGTCAGAATCCTGACCGACGCGGGGAAGGAACGGAAATCCGTTTAATCGGGAAATTGTTGTTTGCCGCTTAGTTTTCAAGTTTCCTGTCATTGCGAGACCAGTCCGCAGATTGGTCGTGGCAGTCTCCCGGTTAGAGGGGAAATGTACCGAAAAGCATCTGAAGGAGTGGAGGTCGCGCGATTTTTGGCGGTAATAACTACCTGGTTCCTTTCAACCGGGGGATTGCCACACCAGTGTGCGCACTGGTTCGCAATGACAGCAAGAATTCGACAAACAAGAATTTTTCGGTGTATTGTGCAAAGAAAACCCGCGCCCGATTCCATGGGGAATTGGGCGCGGGTTTTTCTTGGGGATCAGCCCTCAAAATCGTTTTCGTCGGCAACGGGAACGGTTTCCTCGGCAGGAGTCTCCTCCGCGGGAGCTTCTTCCGCGGGAGCTTCTTCCACGGGTGCTTCCTCAGCGGGAACCTCTTCCGCGGGTGTCTCCTCGGCAGGCGCTTCCTCAACCGCGGGCTCCGTGCTCTTGCAGCAGGGGCACTTGGACAGGGAGGACAGGGCCTTCTTCGCCCAGGCGACAATCTGATCGCCGTAGGTGGCGGCAACATAGACAGCGCCAACAACGGCGGCGGCTGCTGCCACGACTTTCATCACAGTGGAAAATACGCGCATGGTATTACCTCCTTTTACATTATAAATTGGATGCGTTCTAAGTATAACCACGGAATGGGGAAAAAGCAACAAATAATTCGTGAACGATGAGAAAATGGCCAGGCGTATCTGAAAACCGGCAATACGCCCTAAGGCAACACCGCATAATTGCGTCTGCGGCCGGATGGCGGGTCTTTTCCCCCATCCGTGCAGTATGGAAAACAGGAAATACACCAAGTATTCCTCTGTTTTCCAAACTTTCGGCTGAGGAAAAATCCCTCGCCACCGGCTCTTGCCGAATTGTGCGGTGTTGCCCTAAATGTATCCATACATCCCCCGGACGCTGACCTCCCCGGAGTTTATGGCCTCCACCTGTCCCGTGGGGAGCCGGACCAACAGCGCGCCGCTGGAATCAATGTCCAGAGCCAGGGCGTGACGGACTTCCTCACCCCGAACCAGGGAAACCTCCTGCCCCAGGGTGATACAGTCCCGGCGGTAGCGGGAGAGGGTTTCCTCCTTGCCGCAAATCAGCGTCTCGTTCATTCTGTGAAGGGCATCCAGCATGGCAGCGGCGAGACCGGCCCGGGATACGGGAGAACCTGTAATCATGGCCAGGGACGCGGCCATGTCCCGAAGCTCCGGAGGAAAATCCTCGCATTTGTGGCAGCAGTTAATGCCAATGCCAATGACGCACCCCTCCACGATGCCCCGGTCAATGACCAGTTCCGTGAGGATGCCTCCCAGCTTGCGTTTGCCGCAGACCAGATCGTTCGTCCATTTGATCCCTGGCCTGAACCCGGCGGCGGATTCCACGGCGTCACACATAGCAACGGCAACAGCGCAGGTCAGGTGCATAAGCTCGGACGGGGCGCAGTTGGGCCGGAGCAAGATGCTCAGATACACACCCATGTCCTGCGGTGAGGAGAAGCTGCGTCCTCTGCGGCCATGGCCGTCGCTCTGGTGCCCCGCGACCAGGGCGGTACCCTGAGGCGCGCCTTGGCGGGCGAGCTCCTTGAGAATGTCATTGGTGGATCCTACGGAGGGCTTGTAAGCCAGCAGCTCCCGCCAGGGATAACCAGGGGAAAGCCTGGACAGAATTTCTTCCCGCATATCAGTCAATGTCCGGGAGGATCTCCTCGGGAGGCTGGTCCAGAAGCTCCGGATGGCGCAGAATGTGCTTGTAATGCTTGAAAAATGCGGCGTAATAATAGCCGTCCACAATCCGCTCGTCCAGGGTGAACTTCACGTCAACATATTTGCGCTGTACCACGGTGCCGTCCTCCTGAACCTCCAGAGCCCGGCGTTTACAGCCGAAAGCGCCGAACACGGGCAGATTACCGAAGTCATACAGATGGTGGTAAATGGGCGGAATGCCAAGGCTTCCCATGGAGGTGAAGAACACACTGCCGTGGAAGGGGCTGACTTCCAAAAGGAATTTGGGGAGCATTCCGAAGTAATCCAGGGTTTTCAGCAGCCATACGGCGAATTTCAGAAGCACTCCGGGGATCAGGGTAAAGGCCCCTGCCACATTGTCGAAGCTGGAATCCAGAGGCGTGTTTTTTACCTCCTCCACGGCGGCCTGGAGCTTGCGGTAAACATCCCCGGCGGTATCCGTGCGGGTGAAATGCACCTTGATGACCGTGTCCGGGGAATCCACCTGCATATCCTTCTTTACGGTCATGCAGTACTGGACGTCCTCTCCCCGGGAATAGACCTTCTGACCGGCAAGGAACCGATTCAGAGCGGGATACTTGCACAGCGCGCGGACATAGCAGGCCAGCAGTACGTGCATGATGCCGAAATTGGTCAGCCCTTCCCGCCGCTTCTGGCGGATGTAGCGATCCACATGGCTGATTTCAAAGGAATCGGCAAACAGGTTGGAGGATTCGTTGCGGTTTACCATAATGTAGGGGGAAACCTGGGAAATGGGAGGAAGGGAGCGGATACGCCGTCCGTCCACCCGGTCGCCCCAGGTGGGATGGTACTCCCCAATGGGGTGAATCCGAATCGCGAAAACCTGGAGCAGACAGCCCGCCAGCGCAAGAAGATCCGGCAGCCAGAAGAGCATACATGCCATATCTCCGGAGGCCATCGCTTCCCTGTAGAAATAGAGGATAAACACGACAGGAGCTGCCACCACCGGCAGCAGCAGGGAAACGGCATGAATCCGATGGCCTGCGGTGATATCGGTGTACAGGAAAGCGAAGAATACCAGGGCGATCCAAAACAGCCACACAATCATACGGCTCTGAATGTTGGCGTTTAGCCAGATAGCGGAATACAGGGCCATCATCCAGACGGGGATCGCGGTTTTGTAGAACTGCTCCGTCCCCTGAAGGAGGGCGATGAGGGCGTAAAGCAGGGTGGCTGCCGTGGGCAAAATGATTTGGCTCCACACGAAGGACGAATCTCCCGTCCCTTTCACACAGAAGATTCCGATGCGGGCCACTGCCGAGCCGACCATGCACAGCGCCATCAGCCAGGTCAGCACGTTTTTGCGGCTGACATAGAGATGAATTCTGTTTTTCATAGCATCCCAAGTATAACAGAATACGGCGTAATTCGCAAGGAAAAAATAGCACGATTCGCCGGAACAGCCATCTGCGTACAGACAAATTGGTGCTTGTTGAATACTTGCTGTCATTGCGAGCCAGTGCGCTTGAGTGGCGTGGCAATCCCCCGGTTAGAGGGGAAATGTACCGAATAGTTCCCGGAAGAGCGGGATTCGCCGCGATTTTTGGCGGTAATCGTTCCCGGATTCCTTTCAACCGGGGGATTGCCACGACCAGTGTGCGCACTGGTCTCGCAATGACAGGATACTTGGAGGTGAAGCGACAAACACCAATTTGCCGCTTTGGCAATGCTGCTTGCTTGTTGTTACGCGCTGAGGGCACGCAGGGTTGCGGCGAGGAAATCCGGGTTGGTCCCGCAGCAGCCGCCCAGGAGCTGTGCTCCGTTTTCCCGGCACTGGCGGAGAATCCGGGAAAACTCTTCCGGTTCCATGGGATATTCCGCGATCCCCTGGCCGTTGATCACCGGATTGCCTGCGTTGGGCTTGCAGATCAGCGGACCCTTCAGCTCCCGGCGGAGACGGCTCACCAAGGAAGGGGTCATTTCATCCGCTGCCACGCAGTTGAACCCCACGGCGGCAGCTCCCGCTTGCTCCAGCTCCCGGAGTATGGGGCCTGCCGGGGCTCCGGAGAACAGGGAACCGTCCGCCTGCATGGTGAACGTGTACATGGAGGCCCCGGCTCTTTCCAGCTCCGCGGCCGTAAAAATGGCCTCCGCCTCCTGGGGGTAGAGCAGGGTTTCCCCCACCAGAAGATCCACGCCGCCGTCAAGAAGCCCCCGGATCTGGCGGCGGTAGTTCTCCACCAGCAGGCCGGAATTATCAGGATCCCAGCTGTCGCAGTAGGCCGCCAGGGTGGTCAAATCCCCGGCAATCAGGCAGTCCGGCGCGGCTGAGCGGGAGAGTGCCGCCAGGGAGGCGTTGATCCGCTCGGTGTGATGGTCCATCCCGTGGGCTTTCAGGGCAATGGGCTGGGCCTGGAAGGTGGGGGCGTAGATGATCTGGGAGCCCGCCCGGGCGTAAGCGCGCTGGAGGGAAACCAGCGGCTCCGGGTTCTCCAGCACCCATAGCTCGGTGCTGGCGCCCTTCGGCATTCCCGCCAGACGGAGATTGGAGCCGGTGGCCCCATCCAGAAGGCACAGCCCATCCCGGATTATTTGTTGGAATTCGTTGGTTGAAAGCATGGTTGGTTCCTCCCGTTTATACAGGATCGTATATGGAAGATAAATTGTTGTTTACAGTTTTCAAGCACCTTACGTTGCCACCGTAGGGGCGGATATTATCCGCCCGAAACGTTCCGGTTTTTGAGCATTTCCGGTGAATGTGCGTGCTATCAATGCGGTAAGGTTGCGGGCGGATAATATCCGCCCCTACGGTGATAGTGCTGTAAACAACAATTTATCTGTTTGAATACGATCATATTATAGTTGGAAATTGGAAAGAATGCAAGAAGGATTGACCTTTTCGGGAAAAACTGCTACTATAATGAAATCTCTCCAAAGAAAGGATTTGAAGCTATGAAGAAAGCAACCCTCAGAGCCTATGCCAGGCTCATTGTGCGATCCGGAATCAATGTGCAGAAGGGCCAGGAGGTTCTTGTTTATGCGGATCTGGATCAGCCGGAATTTGTTCAGATGGTGGTGGAGGAGGCCTACAAAGCCAAGGCTTCCAAGGTGATCGTGGAGTGGAACTATGCGCCTCTTGAAAAAATCCATGTGCGGCACCAGAACGTCAAAACCCTGGGTGCGGTGGAGAAGTGGCAGCTGGAGCGGCAGGAGCACTTCTGCCAGGCCATGCCCGCCAGGATTCATCTGGTTTCCGAGGACCCGGACGGCCTGAAGGGCATGAACATGGAGAAGGTGGCCAAATCCCGCCAGCTTCGCTATCCCATCCTGAAGCCCTACCTGGACCGCCGGGAGGGCGCTCAGCAGTGGTGTATTGCCGCAGTACCCGGCGTGGCTTGGGCGAAGAAGGTTTTCCCGGGAATGCGGGCCTCCGCCGCAGTGGAAAAGCTGTGGGAGGCCATTCTGGATGCTTCCCGCGTGGATGAAGATCCTGTAGCGGCCTGGGAGAAGCACAATGCGGACCTGGCGTCCCGGTGCGAATACCTGAACAGCCTGGGAATTCAGAAGCTCCACTACACCGCGGATAACGGCACGGACTTCACCGTGGGCATGATCCCCGAGGCTCAGTTCTGCGGCGGCGGAGAGGTTTCCCGGCGTGGGATTTTCTTCAACCCCAACATCCCCACGGAGGAGTGCTTCATCTCCCCTATGAAGGGTCAGGCCGAGGGCATTGTCTACGCTACCAAGCCCCTGAGCTATCAGGGACAGCTGATTGAGGATTTTTCCATCCGTTTCGAGGGAGGCCGGGCCGTGGAGGTCAAGGCCGCAAAGGGAGAGGAGCTGCTGAAATCCATGATCGCCATGGACGAGGGCGCGGCCTACCTGGGCGAGTGCGCCCTGGTGCCCCAGTCCAGCCCCATTGCCCAGAGCGGAATTCTGTTCTACAATACCCTGTTTGACGAGAATGCCGCCTGCCATCTGGCGCTGGGTATGGGCTTCGCAGACACCATCCGGGATCACCACAATAAGACCCTGGAGGAGTGCCGCGCGCTGGGCATCAACGACTCCATGATCCACGAGGATTTCATGATCGGCTGCGACAGCATGAACATCGATGCCCTCTGCGCGGATGGCCGCACGGTTCCCATTTTCCGCGGAGGCAACTGGGCGTTTTGACGCTCCGGCGGAATCCGGCAATCTTTTTCAAAAAAAGTAAAAATAATGCTTGCATTCTTGCTTCCGCTGTGGTATGATATCCGGGCGATTGAAGATTGCTAAGGGCATTTATGCCCTTTACCTGATAAGAAAGAGGTGAACGAAATGAAGGAAGGTATCCATCCCAAGTACGAACAGACCACCATCCGCTGTGCCTGCGGCAATGTCTTTACCACTGGTTCTACCAAGAAGGACATTCGTGTTGAGATCTGCTCCAAGTGCCACCCTTTCTATACCGGCAAGCAGAAGCTGGTTGACACCGGTGGACGGGTTGACCGCTTCAACAAGCGCTTTGGCCTGAAGTAAGCATCACACACCTATCCGCACCACGGGATTCCGTGGTGCGGATTTTTTGTATTTGAGGAAGTTTAGTGGGCAGGAAAATTGTTGTTTACGCGTGCGCACCTGAAGGAACACTGTCATTGCGAGCCAGTGCGCTTGAGTGGCGTGGCAATCCCCCGGTTGAGTGGAACCAGGTAACAATTACCGCCAAGAATTTTGGCAACTCCCATTCTTTCGGGTGCTTTTCGGTACATTTCCTCACTAACCGGGGGATTGCCACGACCAGTGTGCGCACTGGTCTCGCAATGACAGCGTTATTTTTCAAACAACAATTTACGCAGGAAGCCGTTGGGCGATGCGCAATTATTATATTTTTGTGAAATATCTTGTCCGCCCACGGCACAATATGATATACTATAGAAAAAGGGTCACAGGAGGTACTATGGAAGAGAATTTTGACAGGACTGTCCAGGAGCGCGCGGTACTGGTGGGGCTCAACGCGGATTGCTTTACCGAGGAGCAGACCGCCACGGAGGAGAGCCTGGAGGAACTGGACGACCTGCTGGAAACCGCCGGAGGCTTCTGCACCGGAAAGATCCTGCAGAACCGCCATGCGCCCGATCCCCACAGCTTTATCGGCGAGGGAAAGGCCCTGGAGGTGAAGATGCTGGTGGAGGCCACCGCGTCCACCATGGTCATCTTTGACAACGAGCTTTCCCCGGGGAATATCCGGGCTCTGGAGGAGATCATCGGCGTGACGGTGCTGGACCGCAGCGCACTGATTCTGGATATCTTCGCCCAGCGGGCCAAGACCAAGGAGGGCCGCCTTCAGGTGGAGCTGGCCCAGTACCAATATCTGCTGCCGAGGCTCTCCGGCATGGGAAAGAGCCTGTCCCGCCAGGGCGGCGGCATCGGCACCCGGGGCCCCGGTGAAACCAAGCTGGAATCCGACCGCCGCCACATCCGGGAACGGATCAATCGGTTGGAAGAGGAGCTGGAGCAGGTGCGCAGGGTTCGCAGCGTCCAGCGGGAGCGGAGAATGAAGAATTCCGTGCCGGTGGTGGCCATTGTGGGCTATACCAACGCGGGCAAATCCACCCTCCTAAACCAGCTGACCGGAGCGGGGATTCCCGCCAACAACCGGCTCTTTGATACCCTGGACACCACCTCCCGACAGCTGACGGTTTCGGACAATCTGGATGTGATCCTGTCCGACACGGTGGGCTTTATCTCCAAGCTGCCTCACCATCTGGTGAACGCCTTTCACGCGACGCTGGAGGAACTGGAATACGCGGATTTGCTGCTCCATGTCATCGATGCCTCCGATCCTCACATTGAGAAGCACATTGCCGTGGTGGAAAAACTCATCGACAAGCTGGCAAAGCCCGGCGTCCCGGTGCTGAAGTGCTACAACAAGGCGGACCTTGTCTATTCCGAGGATATTCCGGTGAGCAGGGATGTGATCCCCATTTCCGCCAAGCGGGGCTACAACATGGATGGGCTCCTGAAGGCCATTGAGGAAGCGTTGGGGGCATCCAGGCACCATGTGGTTGTACGGCTGCCCTATTCCATGGGCGGTATGGTGGAAACCCTCCACGACGGCGCCCAGGTGAAGAATGTGGAGTACGGCGCGGAGGGGATCGAAGTGGAAGCTGTTCTGGACGATATCCTCTTCGGACGGCTTCGGGCATATGTTATTAAGGAGTGCTGATCCTTGGACGAGTATCTGGTGCCCTCCGGGTTCGGTGAGGATGAATTTATAGAGAAAAAGTCCCGCTTCATCGGCAGGGTTTGGCTGGCCGAATCCGAGGAGGAGGCGCTCCAGCGAATCCAGCAGATGAAAAAGCAGCACTATGACGCCACCCACAACTGCTGGGCCTATATCATCCGGGACGGAGCCGTCCGGTTCTCCGACGATGGGGAGCCGGGGGGCACTGCCGGGATGCCCATGCTGCAGGTGCTGCAGCGGGAGGGGCTTTCCAATGTGGTCTGCGTGGTGACCCGGTATTTCGGCGGGATTCTTCTGGGAGCCGGGGGACTGGTGCGGGCCTACACCAAAGGAGCCAAAATCGCCGTGGACGCGGCGGGAAAGTCCATGAAGCGGGTGTGGACGGCGCTGTATGTGCCCTGTCCCTACACCTACTACGAGCGGGTAAAGCTGGAGGTTTCCGCCTTCGGCGGCATTGTTCGGAAAACGGACTTCGGCGCGGAGGTGGAGCTGGAGCTGCTGTTCCC